>JAOBWI010000023.1 GCA_025463285.1 Acidimicrobiaceae bacterium
CTCATCGGTGCGAACGGCGCGGGCAAGACCTCGCTGTTGAAAGCGCTGGCTCGACTGGTGGACTTTGAGGGCACAGTCTCGGTCGATGGACGCTCAACCTCGGTGCTGTCACGTCGCGAGTTCGCCCAGCTCATCGCCTACGTCCCGCAGAAGCCGGAGTTTCCTCCGGAGATGCGTGCGGTCGACTACGTCGCCCTCGGTCGGCTGCCGCACCTGGGATACTTTGGCGCCGAAGGTCCTCACGACCGCGCTCACTCCATGGAGCTTCTCGAACGTCTCTCACTCAGCGCGATGGCCACCCGGCATCTCTCGACCATGTCGGGCGGAGAGCTACAACGCTTGGTCTTAGCCCGCGCCCTGGCGCAAGACGCACCCGTCCTCTTGCTCGACGAACCGACCAGTGCACTCGACCTCGGGCGACGAGTCGAAGCCCTCGAACTGGTGGACGAGTTGCGCGTCGAGCGAGGCCTGACGGTCATCAGCGCCATGCACGACCTCACGTTGGCGGCCCAGTTCGCCGATCAACTACTACTGCTCGCCCAGGGCAGCATCGCGAGCGCCGGAACCGCGAGCGAGGTGTTCAGTGAAGACGCGCTGGACTTCCACTTCGGCACGCGGGTACGAATACTTCGAACCGAGGACGGCGAACTGGTCGTCGTACCGCGACGAAACCACCCGAAAGGACCTCATGAGTGACGCCCAACGTGAAGCACCGGCGGTGCCAAAAAAGCTGATTCGCGCCGATTCGCTCATCATTGTGAACACCGGCAACGGCAAGGGTAAGTCCTCCGCGGCGTTCGGTGTGATGGGCCGAGCCTGGGCCAGGGGATGGCGGGTGGTCGTGGTTCAGTTCGTCAAAAGTGGCAAGTGGCAGGTGGGTGAGAAGAAGCTGGCCGAACACCTAGGTCTGGAGTGGCACACCATGGGTGACGGCTTCACCTGGGAGTCGACCGATTTCGATGAGACCGTGGCGAAGGGGCGACACGCCTGGGACGTGGCCAAGGAGAAACTGGCCAATGGCGACTACGATCTCGTCATCCTCGACGAAGTCACCTACGCCGTCTCGTACGGCTGGATTGACGTGGGAGATGTCGTGGACGCACTGACGTCGCGCGCCGCCACCACCAACGTGATCCTGACCGGGCGCAACGCTCCCCCCGAGGTCATCGACATCGCCGACACCGTCACCGAGATGACCATGGTCAAGCACGCGTATCAAAAAGGCATCCGCGCCAAAAAAGGGATCGAGTATTGACGCCCGGCGTCCTGAGGTCACGCGCAGAGGGCGGTGTCGAACTCGACGTTCTCGTCTGGCGACTCGCCTCGCCCACGCTGTGCGCTTCTACCACCACCGTGGGCGGAGGGATCGGGGCGCGCTGGTGGATTCTGAATGCTCAAGTGGCGCCCGCCTACGGACGGGTCGATACTGAGACGCACGTTGAGGAGATAGCCTCGACGCTTGGCCTGCGGGGATCGGGAGTGGGTATGTTGACCGCCGCGCCCGTCGCGGCGGTCCATCGATCGTCCGACGAAGGAGTGAACGTAGAAGCGACCGTTGGCCTGACGCACCCCACGTGGGCCGCGAGCGACGAGGACGGACTGCGTCACATCGTGGGGACAATCAACGTGGTCGCTTTCCTGCCCGTTCGACTCGACGACGGCGCGCTGTTGAACGCCCTCGCTACCGCCACCGAGGCCAAAGCTCAAGCTCTGTGGGAGGCCAGCGTCCCGGCAACGGGTACTCCGTCGGACGCCCTCTGCTTGGTGTGCCCACTCGAGGGCGATCGCGAACGCTTCGGCGGGCCACGCTCGCTGTGGGGAGCGCGCCTGGCTCGCGCCGTGCGCGAGTGCGTTCTCGCGGGGGCGCGATGATCACCCTGGTACTGGGCGGCGCCCGATCGGGAAAGTCAAAATTTGCCGAAGATCTCGCTCGCCAGTGCGCACGCCCCGTGACCTACGTGGCGACGCTCGTCGTCGAGGGTGACGCGGACCTCGCCGCGCGGGTGCGGGCGCACCGAGATCGCCGCCCGAACGACTGGACAACCGTGGAGGGCCACGAGGACTTGACCACACTGCTGTCGGCGACGAAGGGCACCGTGCTGATTGATTCGCTGGGCCCCTGGCTCGCGGGTCAGCCCGAGATGACGGTGAACGTGGCGACTCTCTGCCAAGCGGTGAAAGTTCGCTTCGACGACACCGTCATTGTCTCCGACGAAGTCGGCTTCGGCGTGCATCCGGAAACGCCGATAGGACGTGCGTTTCGCGACGCGCTCGGTACCCTCAATCAAGCCGTGGCCGAGGTGGCCGACGAGGTGTACCTCGTCGTGGCCGGACGAGCACTGCTCTTGCCGACCAGGCGCTCCACGTGAGACGAGCCGTCGCCTTCCTCACTCCCTTTGGCTCATCTGTCGCGCCCGACGAGAACACGCTGGCCTGGTTTCCTCTGGTCGGCGTGTTGCTGGGTCTTCTTCTGGGAGCTCTGTGGTGGCTCGCGGCTAAAGCGTGGCCTCCCCTGCCGACCGCGGCGGTGGTCGTAGGGGGCGACCTGGGGCTGACGGGACTCTTGCACTTCGACGGCCTCGCCGACACCGGCGACGGGCTTCTCGCTCCAATGTCGAAGGAGCGCCGACTGGCCGTGATGGCCGATCCCGCCGTCGGCGCGTTCGGCGCGATCTGCGTGGGCGCCGTGCTCTTGCTGCGATTCAGCGCCTTCGCCTCCGCGCGCCCCGCACCCCTGGTCGTGGCCGGGCTCTGGTGCACCTCGCGTAGCGCCATGGTCGCTATCACCGAAGTTCTCCCGTACGCCCGGCCGTCGGGCCTGGTGACGAGTTTTCTCACCTCCAAACGAGCTCACCACCTGGTCACTCGAGCAGCGCTCCTCGCGGGCCTCGCTCTGTCGGTCATGCTCGCGCTACTTGGACGCGGCGCACGAGGGTTGTACGCGCTCGGGGCAGAAGTGCTGGCGATGGTCGCGGTGAGTTGGTTGTCGTGGCGTCGCCTCGGCGGCTACACCGGTGACGTACTCGGAGCCGCGGGCGTCGTCGGCGAAACCGTGGGACTACTGATACTGGTCACGCGATGAGGACGCTCACTAGGGCGCCGTCGCCGCTCGGCTCCGCGGCCGGCGTGGTTCTCGATCAACTCTTTGGCGAGCCCGCGACATCATTGCACCCGGTCGTGCACTTTGGGCGCATCATGAAGCTCTACGAGCGCCGTGGCTATCGTGACGCGAGAGGAGCCGGCGTGCTGCACGCCCTCACCGGCAGCGCGCTGGGTGTCGGCGCGGGAATGTTCCTTCGATCAGCGTCACTCGCGACGGGCTTGGCCGTGGGCGGTCGCTCCCTGCACACTGCGGCGCGCGACGTAAGCCGGGCGCTGGAGGGCGGCGACCTCGACACGGCTCGAGCTCTTTTGCCGACCCTCGTGGGTCGTGACCCCACTACTCTTGACGAGGCGGAGATCGCGCGAGCCACGGTCGAGTCCGTGGCCGAGAACACGGTCGACGCCATCGTGGCGCCGGCGCTGTGGGCGGCGCTCTTGGGTGCACGGGGCGCCTTGGGGTATCGAGCAATCAACACGTTAGACGCGATGGTGGGTCATCACTCAAAGCGCTACGAGAACTATGGCTGGGCCAGCGCGCGCTTAGACGACGGGGCGAACTGGGTTCCCGCACGAGTGACGGCGCTCCTCGTTGCGGTGGTGCGACCGTCGGCGACGCGCGAGATCGTCCGTGCCGTGACGACCCAAGCGAGCCGACATCCTTCTCCGAACGCCGGGGTGAGTGAAGCGGCCTTCGCGGCCGCGCTCGGCGTCACGCTGGGCGGGACGAACGTCTACGGCGAGCGAGTCGAAGACCGCCCACTGCTGGGAGAAGGACGACGCGTCAATTGCTCAGATATTGACGCCGCCATACGTCTCAGCCGAGACGTGACGACGGCTCTCATCGGGGCGCTCGTTCTGTCCGGCCTGTGGATCGGAACGAGGCGACGGTGACCACTATTCCTCCGGCGAGCGCGCACGGTGGCGACGGCGAGCGAGTGGCCCGCGCCCTCGGCCTGAAACCTTCTGACCTGCTCGACCTGTCCCAGTCACTCAATCCGGTGGCCCATGATCCACGACCCATCGTCGCTTCGCACCTTGACGCTCTGGGTCGTTATCCGGACCCCACTCTCGCGCACCACGCACTCGCGACGACTATGGGGGTGGATCCCGAACGACTACTCCTCACCAACGGCGGCGCTGAAGCGATTGCGCTTGTCGCGCACGAACTCGGCGGCTCCGTGGAGGAGCCGGAGTTTTCGCTACACCCGCGCGTCGGCGGTCCGCGCTGGCGATCCAACCCTCACAGTCCCTCCGGACTTCTCGCCGCGAGGAGCGAGCACGCCCACGTCTGGGACGAGGCCTTCTATCCACTCGCCACCGCAGAGTGGACACGAGGTGACGACGCCGTGGTCGTGGGCTCGTTGACCAAAATCTTGGCCTGCCCCGGCCTTCGCGTGGGCTACGTTCTTGGCGCGCCGGCCCTAGTGCGATCCCTGAGCGAGCGTCAGCCGGCCTGGTCGCTTAACGGCCTGGCCTGCGCCGCCCTACCCGATCTCTTGACGGCTCTCGATCTCGAGCATGACGTACAAGCGATCGCCACTCTTCGAGAGACGCTGCGCTCGGTTTTGGTGAGTCACCAGTTGACGGCTCGACCATCCGACGCCAACTGGTTGCTGGTAGAACAGCCCGGCCTTCGCGAGGCCCTCGCGCCGCACGGCATCTTGGTGCGCGACTGCGCCAGTTTTGGACTCGAGGGTGTAGCGCGCGTAGCCGTACCGAACGAGGCGGGACTTCACCGTCTCGACGCTGCGCTTCAGGAACTTGACGCGTGGATCGAACTCTCGAAACGAGACGATAACGTCACACCGCTTCTCGACCGATAAGGACTTCGATGCCCGACGTTAATTTTTTCACTGTCGCCCACGCGGTCTTTCCCACCAACGACGCGGCGCGCGAGGCCGCCCGAGCGCTCCAGGATCAATTGACCAAACCCCCAGGTTCGCTCGGACTCCTGGAGGCTTTGGGAATACAGCTCAGCGCCATCGCCGGCGTCTGTCCTCCGCCCGTCCCCGAACCGGTGACCATCGCCGTGTTTGCCGGTGACCACGGAGTCGTCGCGAGCGGCGTCACCCCCTGGCCCCAAGAAGTAACGGCACAGATGGTCGCCAACTTCTTATCGGGCGGCGCCGCCATCAACGCGATCGCTCGACACGTCGGCGCCGAGGTGCTCGTGATTGACGTGGGGGTGGCGACGCCCGTGCCGGGTAACACGGAAGGGCTGATTCGACGCACCGTAGCCTTGGGCACGCAGAATCTCGCGCTCGTCGCCGCCATGACCGTGGAGCAAGCCCAACGCGCCCTCGAGGTGGGCGTCGAGATCGCACAGCGCGCACTCAACGCAGGTGCCGCCATGCTGGTGACGGGTGACATGGGCATCGGGAATACCACGCCCTCGGCGGCGCTGATCGCCGCCTTCACGAAACGCAGCTCCCACGAGGTCACGGGACGAGGCACCGGAATCAATGACGAGACGTTGGCCCTGAAAAAGGCGGTGATCGAGGGGGCCTTGCGACGATTCCCGGAGAACGCTGCGCCGCTCGAGATACTCGCCGAGGTGGGGGGACTAGAGATCGCCGCTCTCGCCGGCTTCATTGTCGCCGGAGCCGCCGCCCGCGTACCGGTTCTCATCGACGGGGTGATCGCCGTGGCCGCAGCGCTCGTGGCCAGCGCGCTCGCGCCGGCGGTACCGTCCTATCTCATCGCCGGACATCGTTCGAGCGAACCGGGAGCGAGCGCTGGTTTAGCGCACCTCGGTCTCACGCCGGTGCTCGACCTCTCGCTGCGATTAGGCGAAGGTAGCGGGGCCGCACTCGCCATCCCCCTGGTCCAAGCAGCGGCGAAGCTCATGCGCGAGATGGCTACCTTCGACTCGGCCGGTGTCAGTGGGAAAGACGACGGGTGACGCGCGCCACGATTGAAGTACGCCACCTCGATCACGTGCCCGAGAACGAGTGGCACGGAAAAGTGTGGCGACAGGGACCGTTCTGGTTCCTGGGCAACTTTCAACCCTTCACTCTGGCCCTCGCGTTCGTGGGTCCCCTGGTCGGGCTCAACGGCCTGTGGACCTCGCTGGCCGGTATCACGGGCATCCTCTTTGGTGCCACCTTCATGGCGGCCCACGCCGCGCAGGGTCCCGTGCTCGGGTTACCCCAGATGATTCAGTCACGCGCGCAGTTCGGTTATCGCGGGGTGATCGTCCCTCTGGTGGCGACCACCCTGACCTTCATCGGATTCAACGTCGTGACGGTGGTCATCATCAAACAAGGTCTCTTTGACATCTTCGGTTGGAACGAAACGGTGGTCGCCGTTCTCGTGAGCGCCGCAGCGACGCTGGTTGCCATCTACGGACACGACTGGATTCATCGAGTGGTTCTCAGCGTGTTTTGGGTGTCCTTACCGCTGTGGATCGCTCTGAGCCTCGGAATCCTCGCGCACCACGCCGGCGGTCAGGGGTCACTCACGGGAGGCTTTAGCGCCGTCGGATTCTTCGCCATGTTCACGGTTGCCGCGTCGTACAACATCACCTACGCCCCGTGCGTCTCGGACTACTCGCGCTACCTACCGCCGGACACATCACGATGGCGTATCTCCCTCGCCGTCTTCCTGGGCGCCATTGGATCTCCCCTCTGGTTGATTCCTCTCGGCGCCTGGATGGCCACGCGACTACACGTCGGTGATGCTCTCACCGGAATCTACGTGGCGGGAAACGCCACCGTGGCGCGTCTCGGGACCGTGCTCGCCCTGGTCGCGGTGGCGGCGCTGGTGGCGGCGATGAGTATCAGCGCCTACAGCGGCATGCTCTCGATCCTCACCGTGGTCGACTCCTTTCGACCCGTGCGCTCGGGTGCGCGCGCGCGAGTCGTGACGGTGCTGGCGCTGGCGGTGGTCTCCTTCACGCTGGGCGTGATGTTCGAGAACGCCACCACGGTGCTCAGCGACTGGCTCATCGTGATGCTCTACCTGCTCGCTCCGTGGACCAGTATCAACCTGGTCGATTTCTATTTTGTCCGACGCGCTAGTTTCGCGGCCGAGGATTTCACGTCCCCCCACGGCACCTCGGGCATGTGGCGAAGGCGTGGTATCGGCGCCTATTTCTTGGGAATCGCCGTGGAAGTGCCCTTCATGTCCATCCCCAACTTTTATCAAAGCCCGGGAACCAGGTGGCTACACGGCGTTGATATCTCGTGGATCATCGGCCTGCTCGTCGCGGGAGGTGCGTACCACTTCGCGTCGCGCCACTCGAGTGTGGTGTCGACGGGGCCACGGGACTAGAGAGGCTTCGCGAACTCGACCCTAACGGGTGAGTCCGGATGCATCGTTTCCGGACCCACCCGAGTGGTAACAGCTGCTCAGCTGAGGTGGTTGCAGCGAACTTCGTACATCTTTGATCCCTTGAACCACTTGCGCGCCGACACCGCAAACGACGTCCCGTCAGATGGGACGACCACCGCGAGGTGCATCGTTGTCGCTTGAATGCCCGCCGTAACTACATTCCGAGCGAGCCTAGGTTTCGTTCGAACGAGATGCAAGTAACTGACGTTCTTTTTCGTGGAGCTGGGCACCTCTCATCACTTAGTTGATCCGCACGGCCCCCGTGACGACGCTCGGGCCCAGCTCCTAGTGTCATTGGGATATTCGTTTCGACCGAGGCGTACAGTAATAACCGTTGCGGTCCGCACTTTCACTCGCACCTCTACGCTTCGGCGTCATTTGTTCCCACCTCGAGCGTGGAGCTCCGCGCGAGCTGTCCGGCACCGCCGTGCGGTGACAGTGTCGTCGGGCAAGGTCACCTCACCGATTCGCGGACCCGCGTCGTCTCGCGCGCAACGCCAAAAAGAGAATGTACGCACAGGCCGGAGCGATGAAGAGATTAGGGAGTCCGATCGGTAGACGATTGGTGGCGAATCCGTAGATGACCCACAAGATGGCCTGGGCGGTGGCGATCACGTACGCCACCACACTGAGCCCTTTCATTGCTTGGTACTCGTGGCGAAGGCGAATCGCGCGCCACAACTGGGGCGTGAACTGGGCCACGTCGATCACCGCGGCCACGTAGCCGATGAGGACGATCACCCGGCTCTTCGGGCCTTCAGTACAACCGTGACGATGAGTGAGCTCATGACGAGGTTGACGCCGGCGGCGACCACGACGGGAACGCCGTGCGTGCCGACGCCGTAGATAAGCAGCAGAGCATTGAACAGAAGACCGGTTCCGTAGGCCACCACACTGATGCCCGCCAACGTCTCGGGCGCGTGGCGGTGTCGCACGACTCGCCAGCCCTGGGGGAGCCACATGAGAAGGGCGCCCAAACTGGCCACATAGCCAATGGCGTCAATCACGGCTTAACACTCTCAGCAAACTGTCGATCAGAGTGACGTCCCGAGACCTTGACGACGACTAGGACGTCATCGACGTCGGTATGAAGTACTCACTTAAGTACTTCTCTCCTTCGTCACAGAGGATGGTCACGATGGTCGAGGACTCGGGTAACTCGTCGCGCAGTCGGCGCGCCGCGACCATGTTGGCGCCAGAACTCGGGCCCACCAGCAGACCGTGCTCTCGCGCCAAGCGGCGCATTTCGCCAATGGCGTCGTCGCTGTGCACGGCGATGACGCGATCGACCAACGAGGAGTGTCGCTGGTAGATCGTGGGAATGAAGCCGTCAGCGATTCCTTCGATGTGGTGCAACCCCGTGTCGCCACACTGAATGGTGCACGACTCACTCGGCTCCAACGCCACCACCAGTACGTGGGGATTCACCTCACGCATCGCCTGGCCGACGCCAATGAGCGTTCCCCCGGTGCCCACCCCCATAACGAACGCGTCGGGCGTCACGTCCAAGGGCAACTGTCCCAAGATCTCGGGACCGAGCCAGGTACGGTTCTCTTCGACGTTCCACTCCGACTCGAACTGGTGGGGGGCGAAGTAGCCGGGCTGGTTACCCAGTCGACTGGCTTCATCCAAGGCCTCGTTGACGTGAAAGGTTCCCACGTTCAGCGTCTGCGCGCCAAAGGCCAACGAGATGGCGGCTCGCTCCGGGCTCAACCCTTCGGGCATCACCACGAGCATCTTGTACCCGAGTACGGCGGCCACCATGCTCATGGCGTTGCCGGTATTTCCGCTAGAGGCCTCGACGATCGTGTCGCCCGGACGAAGAAGCCCCTCTCGTTCGGCGCGTTCGATGATGTAGCGGGCCATGCGAGCCTTGATAGAGCCCGACGGATTGAGATACTCCAACTTAACGAAGACGCCATCGATTTGGATAAGCGGAGTAGAGCCGATTGCCTCGAGCACCGTTGCTCCAGGACGAAAGCGTGTCGCCACCGGGGTCTCCTCTCGTCGAAAATTCCCATCACCACCCTACGCCGCACCGGTGCGACGCGGAGACGCTACCCAACCAGAAAGTTGGTGAACTGCCACGGGTCGTCGTGGTCGAGTTCGCGACCGGACCAGCGATCGAACCAGTCCGTGTGCGTGGTGAGCGGATCCCAGTCGAGCGGTCCGGACCAGAGCGTGCCGACGTAGGGCAACGCGACGTCAAGGACGTCGCGCCACGGCAGCTCGTCGGGAACCCGAACCCCTTCGCGCGGTGTGTTCAGCATCCACTGCAGCGCGCCGAGAATCGACGCGGCCACCTGAATGGTCGTCGCGCTCTGGTGAGGTGCTACGGCCCTCGCTTCCTCAATGGTGGTGCGCATGCCGGTCCACCACGCCTTGTAGGGATGGCCCATGACGAGCACGCCCAGCTCATCGCGACCGGAGACGATCTCGTCGTTCAAGATGCGCTGACGTTCGGGGTAGGCGTAGTTGTTGCCTTCGAGCTCAACGAAGCTGGCCCACGCCACGTCCGTCGGACAGTAGGCGTAATGCACCGTCGGTCGATACAGCGCGCGCTCGCCCTCCCACACTGTCAGGTGGTCGCAGATGGTGAAGGCTTCGCCGTGG
>JAOBWI010000033.1 GCA_025463285.1 Acidimicrobiaceae bacterium
GGCCACCAGCGGATACTTTCTCATGGCCACGGACACGCGGCGGGTCGCAAGCCCTCACTTCAGCCGGAGGAGAGATTTCAGCAAGTTTTTAGATCTAGGGTCCTTTTGACTCGAACCGTCACGCTGACGAGGACCGAAGTTGAGTCACTTCCCCATCCGACTTATTGACTCGAACATTGGCAAGACCTGTGGGCGAACTATTGTCTGGCCATTCGGCCAACGGACGAGAGGAAGGTATGGCGGCAGGAGAGTCAGCTCGCGAAGTAGCGCGACGGATTGCGTCTGCAGCGGAAGTTCTCCAAAAGAAGGCAGACTCTGCCAATCGGAAGTCGATCGCATTCTCTCTCGGTGCCGAAGGCGAAGAGGCCCTTTCAGCCGCGCTCGCGCCCATGGCGGCCGACGGGTGGCTGGCACTCCCAGATCGACAGGCGCCTCACGGTGGGAACTTTGACCAAGTATTAGTTGGTCCAGCAGGGGTCGTCATCATCGATGCAAAGAAGTGGTCGTACTCCATCAGCGTGAAAGGTGATGAGATCTTCACGGGAAGATATCCCCGTAGGAAAGCGTTAGACGGTGTGATTGGCCAGGTTGAAACTGTCAGCGCCGTACTGAACAGTTTGAGTTTTCCAGTGACGATCCGGGGATTCATAGCGCTCGTTGGAGACCCAGACCGAGGCAGAAGCTTTGAAGTGGTCCGCGGGATTGGGATCATCGGGCTCGACCACATAACTAGCAAGCTCCACGAAATGGAGGGCCAGCTCACAGCAGCTCGGGTGGAAGAGCTGTTTCGAACACTTAGTATCGCGTTCCCGCCGGCAGCGACCGCCGTTCTCCAAGTTGCGCCCGTCACACTCGTGCCCCAGAAGGGGCGCAAGCTCTTTGAGAAGAATGCACGACTCTTCTATATCCGCGCTTGGAAGAAGTCCGGGAAACACCGGCTCTACCTCAAAGCTTCCGACGGGAGAGATCTCGGCTGGAAAAATGTTAATACGGGGGAAATTGAAGTGACCTGTGACGGAGATGATGCCAAGCTGGTTCGCGCGGTGCTCGAGAGCGCGACTCCGACACGAGTCACGCTTGCCCCTGAGAATCTTCCTAAGATCGCGCTGAACTTTCCCGGCGGCAAATTGTTGGCAAAGGTGGCCCCTCTTTGGGCCCTGGTCTTGATAGGTCAGGAATGGAGATCCAAAGGGGTCAACCGCCTTTACGGAACTCTCATTTACCCGGGTGAGGGAACCTATTCTTTAGGCTTTGCCGATCTGGACACGGGAAAACTTGAGCCGTCGGTGGACGGGAAGATTGGAAAGGATTTTGGCTCCGCCGTGAGTTACTTGCAACTTCTGGTTGAACGTCGACCGAAGACCAGCGGCGAGGGCAGTGGCTAAGTCAATCTCCCGCTCCGATCAGCGCGCCGTACCACATTGGATTACTGGCTTAAGGTGCGACGGTTTTGCCGCTCCTCCTTATTTCCGGAAGCATGCCCGATCTCGAAGGCAAGTGACTTCATGAATGTGTGAAGAAAGGTTGCCCCATGACCAAACCTCATCGTTCGTGGTGGAGTCGGAGTTAGGTGCCAAGTACACGACCCACGAGGGTTGCGGCGCCGTCGGCGGAGACAGCGGGCGAAAAGAGAAATCCCTGACCGAGTTCGCATCCGAAGCAACACAGACGAATGTACTGACCTTGTGTCTCGATGCCCTCGGCGAGCACCGACAAGCCCAGATTTTGGCCGAGCGTGACGATGGCTTCGAGCAAAGTATCGTTGCGAGCGCTCTCGAGGGCGGGACTAACGAAGGACTGGTCGATCTTGATGACCCTCGGACGCATGAGGGCGAGGTACGAGAGGGACGAGTACCCCGTGCCGAAGTCGTCGAGGGCAAACCCGACCCCCAGTCGACTGAGGTAGTCAATAATGTTCATGGTCTCAGCGACATTGGCGAGCGCCACGGACTCGGTGACTTCGATGACCAATCGATCAGGGGCCAAATCGTTGGTGAACAGAGCGTCTTCAATGAGCGACACCAGGTTCGGATCGTGGAACTGACGTGCGGACAGATTGACGCTGACGTAGGGCCACGTCGCGGGATCACCTATTCGCGCCCACAAACTGGCGGCGGCCACCGCCTCGCGGATGGCCAACTCACCGAGCTCGAGGATGAGATCACTCTGCTCGGCGAGCGGAATGAACACGAGCGGCGGTACCGAACCGCGCTCGGGGTGTTGCCAACGCATCAGTGCCTCAAAGCCGACCACTCTGGTCGTGGCGAGATCAACAATGGGCTGGTAGTGCATCGAGAGCTGGTTCGAAGAAAGGGCTCGTCGAAGCTCTTGAACCAATTCGAAGCGATTCACCGCTCGCTCGTGCATCTCTGGCGAGAAGATCACATAGCGGTCTTTACCAGCTCGCTTAGCCTCAAAGAGCGCCACGTCGGCGTCTTGAACGATTTCGGCGCAGTCCGAACTGGTGGCATTCCACACCACCACCCCCATGCTGGCGCGTTGTTCGAAGGGAATCCCCTCAATAACGAAGGGCTGATCAAACACGCTGAGCAGCCTCGCGGCGACCTTTTCGTCGTCCTCGGGCGAGGTCAGACTTTCAGCGAGATAGAGGAACTCGTCGTCGCCCGAGCGAGCCAACGAGTCCGACGAGCGCGCCACCATCTCCAGTCGGTGCGCGATCGCGACCAAGAGTTGGTCGCCCACGGCGTGACCGTGAGTGTCGTTCACCCCTTGGAAGTTGTCAAGGTCGAGCAGAAGTACTGCTCCGGTACCGCCTCGTCGTGCCGCTCTGGCGAGGGCCTGAGAGAGTCGGTCCATAAACAGTGCTCGGTTGGCCAACGCCGTGAGGGGATCGTGAAGCGACTGGTGAGTGAGCTGGGCCGAAAGAGTGCGCTCTTCTGTGATGTCCCGCTCGGAGAACACAAAGTACAAAAGTTCGCCGCTCGTGTCACGAGCAGCCGAGCGCGACACTTCGACGAAGATGACTTTCCCGTCTTTG
Organism: Acidimicrobiaceae bacterium; assembly: GCA_025463285.1. GTDB lineage: Bacteria > Actinomycetota > Acidimicrobiia > Acidimicrobiales > RAAP-2 > RAAP-2. The sequence goes on from JAOBWI010000033.1 coordinate 2,999, forward strand.
CGCACGTAGCGCTTGATGTAGCGCGCCTGTTCGGTTTCCCCAGCCACGGCTCGGCGATGGGATTCTTCGCTGATACCAACGTCGTCGGGAAAAGTGAAGAGTTTCGCGTCGTGCCCTAGGAGTTCTTCCTTCGAGTAGCCGACCATCCGACAGAAGGCCCCGTTGACCGAGGTGATTTCATCCTCAAGGTTGGCGACGGCCATCGGGGCCATATTCCCCTCGAAGGCCAGGCGAAAGCGCAACTCGGTGGCGACGCGATGCTCTTCGACGCCACGAATGGTGCGCATGTCGCGAACGAGAATGACCACCCACGACTCTCCATCGAAGATGAACGGGGAGAGAGCGGCGAGAACCTCCAGCTGGTGACCGTGGCGACAGCGAAGTTCCAAGCGGAGGTCGACCGCTTCGTTGAGGACACCCGATATCTCCGCGTCGAAGAGCGAGGGCGGACTCGCATTTCTATCCCACGCCGGAACGAGAAACGCGACAGGCTGGCCGTTCAAAGTCTCCGACGAGAAGCCGGTCAGTGCCACCAGGTGATCGTTCGCGTGACGAATCACACCTTGGCCGTCGACGACGGCGATGCCGTCGGAGAGAACGGACACCATACGGTGCAGCGAGAGCGGGAGACCATCCTCGTGATCCACGTCGAGGTCGAACTCCAAAGGCGCTACTGATCCGTTCGACTCGTTGGCCGGACGTTTATCGCGATTGCTCGTGGAGCGTCGGAGTATCGAAATGGCCATTCACCAAGGATTATCTCTGAAAATCACAGACTCAACGACGGGGACACTACAAATCAATAACTTCGGTCGTTACCTCGGCAGGCAGTGAGTTTTATCGGAATACGACTCGGGTCCGCGCAACCGTGCATCGACCGTGGTCGAACAAGGTTACTGGGCGCTGGAAACCCCTTGGGAATCGGCCGCGGCGACCAGGGCCGCCACGATTTGGGGATAGAGCTGTTGGAGTTTGCGTCGTACCACCCGGCCGAGAACGGTCGTGTCCCACGTGGCCGCCCAACGGATCGACGTGCCACCAGAGGGCGTCGCCGTCAGAGTCACCTCAGCTCGATAGTTCCTCACCGGAAGCCCGCTCACCACCTTGTACACCACACGGCGGGGCTCCTCCACGTCGAGGATCTCCTCGACGCTGGTGGAGCGGCCGTAACGGAACCACTGGACCGAGCCCGTACGAGACGGACCGTTGGCCGGCGGGCGATAACCCCCGTCACTCCAAGGGCCCCAGTGGGCGTAGGTATTCGCGCCGCTCAGGAGGGTCCACACGGTCTCGGGATTCGATCGGGCCGTTCCTGTGGCCTCCACTGACAGTTGGCTCATCGCCCTTCTCCTTTTCCGTACCGTCTGGTACATGTACCACATGGTACGCTAGAGGGTGGCCACGTCGCAAGCCAGAAATCGCCTACTGAATGCGGCGGTCGAGCACGCCCTCAACCACGGGATCGTGGACTTGAGCCTGCGCGAGATCGCCTCGGCGATCGGCACGAGCCATCGCATGCTCATCTACCACTTCGCTTCACGCGAGGGCTTGCTCGTGGCGGTCGTTCGTGAGGTGGAGCGACGCGAGCGCCAGACGCTTGAGAACACTGTGTCGCTCGATGGCGCGCGCCGACTGTGGGGTCGGCTGGCCGATCCGTCCCTTCGGGATCAAGAGCGCCTGTTCTTCGAGATCTACTCGCACGCCTTACGAGGTCGCCCCGGAACGGACGGCTTCTTAGAAGAGTCGCTCGAGGGCTGGCTCTCCCCCGTTATTAAGTCCATGACCGCGGCGGGAGTCGACGAGAGTGACGCGCGGGCGATCGCTCGACTGGGGCTAGCCGTCACTCGAGGGCTACTTCTTGACCTCTTGGCGTCGGGCGACGGAGCCGGAACCACCCAAGCGTTCGAACTGTTTACCACGCTCCTCGAGCAAGCTTCTCCGCCCTCACGCTCGGTGACACACGGCGACCCGCGGTGACATCTCCGATAGCCGCCTCAATCCAACTCGTCCTGAGCGAGTGCGCGCTCCAATCGGAGTTGGCGCAGTCGGTGAGTAATGAACACGCCGGCGATAACGACCACCACTGCAGCGGCCAGGTAACCGACGTAGCTGAAGTCCGTGACGATACGGTGCCAGCTCGAACCGAGCGCGTATCCGAGCCCCGCGAGCCCTCCGCACCAGATGGTGCAGGCGGCCAGCGTGAAGGCCAAGAACTTCAAGGGTGCCATCTCGCCGATTCCGGCCGCGATGGAGATGAACGAACGCACCAGGGGCACGAAGCGACCAAAGAAGACGAGCGACTCTCCTCGGCGAACGAACCACCCCTCGGCCCGATCAAGGTCCTTATGGGTGAGGAGCACGTATTTACCGAGACGATCAATAAGGCTGCGCCCACCGAAGCGACCGATGGCGTAGCCAATGAACGAACCCGCGACCTCGCCCAGAGTGGCGACGATGATCACTAGCGCCAACTGAAGGTGGTCGTGGTGGCTGCCCACCACTTGGCCACTGGCGAGCACGCCGGCGTAGCCAATGGCGACCTCCGAGCCCACGGGAATGCCCAGGGCCGCGAGTACGGTGATACCGAAAAGGGCCAAATACCCCCACGTGGCGAGGATGTGTTCCATTACTTTTTGCACCTTTCTCGATCGACGATCGAATCTTTAACTTCGTTGCGTTGCATCCCCGCTGGGGATGAGTGTCCCCGACTCCAGCGCTGAGAACATCTTGTATTGCATTTCATGGGTACTTCCCTCCTACACGCGATTTCGAGACGCCGCAGCGTTCTGGATGTCACTCGTCACGATCGGCGATTCGACGCCACATCCCCGCGGGAAGGTGACGAATGAAAAAGGCAACGTAGCGAAGTATCGGCGGACTCCAGATCACGAGGCGCTCAGTGGCGAGCGCGCGCATGACGTTCTCGGCAACTTCAGCGGCGCCCGTGGTGAAGGGTGGCTCAGAGCGACCCCGGGTCATCCTGGTTCGAACTACGCCGGGGCGAAGGATCTGCATCGTGATACCCGTCCCGTCGAGGGACTGAGCGAGGCCGAGGCACATGCGATCAAGCCCCGTCTTGGCGCTGGAGTAGAGGTACGAGCTTCGACGCTCACGAACCGCGGCGATGGAGGAGATGACGAGTATTCGACCCGATCCCTGCGAGACGAGGAGACGGCGAATCTCGGCCAGCGCCGCGCCCGGCCAGGTGAAGTTCACGGTGATGAGTTGGGTGACGGCGTCGGGCGACTCTTTCTCGCTGCGCTGCGCGCCGAGGCGACCCACGGCCAAGACGACCAGATCGACGGGGCCTCCCACCTTGTCGAAGGCCTCGTTGACGGTGACGGCCGCGTGCTGGGGTTCTGCGGCGTCGAAGAGAACGGTGTCAACTTTCGTCGCCCCGTGCTCTTCTGCCTCGTGGGCCGCCTCACTCAAAAGGGTCGCGTGACGACCAGCCAGGACGACGGTGCGGGTTCGCGCGCCACAGAGTCTCGTGGTGATCGCCCTCGCGATGTCAGAACTGCCACCGAAGACCACCACGCTCTGGGGATGCCCGAACGCATTTTCCACGTTCATCCACCGACCAGTCCGAGACGTCGGGCCAGATCACTCGTCAGTTGGCCGCGCGGGTCGACGCTGGACTTCACTCGGAGAAACTCGTCGAGTCGAGGGTACATCAGGGGAAGGTACTCGGGTCGTAGGCGCGAGTCCTTCGCCAGATAGACCCGCCCGTTCGCTTCGACGACCATGCGGTCAAGTTCGTCGAGGAGCGGTGGAAGGTTCTGCGAGCCGACGGGAAGATCGAGCGCCAACGTCCATCCCGCGAGCGGAAACGACATGGGTGCAGGATTAGCCGAGCCGAATCTCTTCAACACCCCAAGAAAGCTGGATAGCTTCGAATGAGCCAGGCGCTCGATGACCTGAGCGATGGCCCCCGAGTTCTCCCCCGGTACACAGAATTGGTACTGCACGAATCCCCGCCGGCCGTACAGGCGATTCCACTCACCGACGCTGTCCAGCGGATGAAAGAAAGAGCCGAGCGGGGTGATCGCTCCCACGTCAAGGCGCGGGGTACGGCGATACCAGAGTTCGTTGAAGGCCCGAACCGACCAGCCGTTCAACAGGCCGGACGGGGCGCGAACCGGGACCGAGATCCTCGCCGGACGTGGTGACTCGAGACGGGGGTGCTCAACCTCGTCGGCGCGGGCGTGGCGCGCTCGCGTCAAGATGGAGCGCCCTTTCGTCGTCATGCAGTCAACCCACGCCACCGAGTAGCGATAATCGTGATCACGCAGACGCATCTCGCTCATCACGCTCTCGAGGTCGTCAAACCGCTCGGTATCGACGACCATCTGATTGGTTTCGACGCGCGTCAAGTTCAGTTCGACAGACGTGACGACGCCCGTGAGTCCCATTCCGCCCATCGTCGCCCAAAAGAGCTCCGCCTCTTCGTGAGGTGACACCCGAAGCGTCCCCTGGGGCGTCACTAATCGCAGGGACCGTACGTGGTGGGCCAGCGAACCGTCGAGGTGATGATTCTTGCCGTGCACGTCGGCGGCCACGGCCCCACCGACGCTGACCTGTCGCGTGCCCGGCGTCACCGGCACCATCCAACCCTGGGGAAGCGTGTTCGAAAGAAGTTCGTCGAAGGAGGTCCCCGCTCCCACGCTCACGACGCCGTCCACGACCGGGCCCACGTGTGACAGGCGTCGACTGGCGAGGACCACGCCGCCACTCAACTGCGCGGCGTCACCGTAGCTTCTCCCGAGACCGCGCGCAATCATCGCCTCACCTGAGGCCAGTTCGCGCGCGACGTCCTCTTCGCTGCGGGGTGCGCGCACCGTGGCCACGCCGGGCGTTCGACCGCCCCAACCCACGAGAGTCTCGCTCACTCGTACACGCTGAAGATCATGAGCACGGCCCAGATCACGAGAAGGACTTGGACGGTGCGATTATGCAACAGCAGATCCTCCGGCGCGGCGCCGTGGCCGGCGTCAGCGAAGCGCAGGATAAAGAGCATGGCGAACACCACGGGCACCACGCTCAGGCGGATCGGCAGCGTCGCGTCGTGGTTCGCCGAGAGGCCGGTCGAGGACCCGTCGAAGGCCCACAAGCAGTATCCGGCGACCACGATGGTCGCACTCATCGTGAGGACCGAATCCAAGAACGAGGCGCTATATTCTCCGAGCACGCGGCGCGTAGCGACGTCGCCGTGGCTCTTCAGCTCACTGGAGCGTTTGACGGTGACGAGAAAGAGTGCGCCGAAGGAGATGACGACGAGGAACCACGTGGAGACGGGAATGTGCGAGGCGGCCGCGCCCGCGTAGGCCCGAAGAAAGAAACCGCCGGCCACCGCTCCCAGTTCGACGATGGCGACGTCTTTGATCCAGTAGACGTACGCCAGGGTGACGGCGACGTACGACGCCACCACGATCAGTAGTTCGCCGGGGTGAACGACCAGCGAGGCGATGAGGAATCCGAGCGCGAGGAGCACCAGTCCCGCGGTGATGGCGGTGCTGGTCGCGAGACGGCCTGAGGCGATGGCGCGAAACCGTTTCGTGGGGTGGCGACGATCGGCTTCACGGTCTCGAACGTCGTTAAGAAGATAGACGCCCGAAGAGACCGCACAGAAGGCGAGAAACGCTAGCGCCGTGGCGCGCAGAACCGCCGCGTGGGTGACGGTGCCCGCCGCCGCCGGCGCGATAATGATGAGGCAGTTTTTTACCCACTGCCAAGGTCGCATCGCCGAGAACAGCGAGCGAAGCACGCCGACGGGTGGCGCCTGGGTTGTGGTCACGCCGCTCGCGATGTGAGAAACAACTCCGTCATCGGGAATCGGTCGCTGGCGTAGGACACGTCCGAGGCATCGATGATGAGGCCCTCGTAGCTCGCCAGCGCGTTCACGAACTCAAGTCCCGACGGCCCGCACAGCGCGAGGGCCGTCGCGAGCGCGTCAGCCAGTCCCAGATCGGGTCCGGTCACCGTCGCCGAGGCCGTGGCGCAGGCCATTCCGGTAAAGGGATTAACGAGATGGTTGCCTCTCTCGTACGTTCCCGACGTGGCGACGGCTCCGGGCGACTTGACAACGCAGGCCAGCCGCTTGGTATTTGACGGCCGTACGACGCCGATGCGAAAGGACTCACCCGGGGCGGGCCCCCCAAAACTCGCCACGTCGCCCGCGGCGTTGACCAGCGCTCCGCTCAGTCCCAGTTCGCGCAGAGGGTCGAGCGCACGCTGGGCGGCCCAACCCTTCACTAGTCCGGTGGGGTCAACCCCGCCCGGCATCGACCACGGGTCGAACCAGCCTCGTGAAAGGAGCCGAGCCGTTCGGCACAGTTCCAAGACGTCAAGGACGTCGGCGGGCACCTCACCCAAGGTGAGCTCTCCGCGACGGAGCCGCGACAGCGGACTGTGCGACTTCCAGGTGCTGAAGACCTCGTCGGCCTCGCGCACGATGCCTTCGGCCGCATCGACGCGTCGAGAAAGGTCGCTCTTGTCCAGATGTGCATCGCCGTAGAGGTCAATAGTGACGATGGTGCCCATGACGCTGACCTCACGGTGAAGGAGGTGGCGCGCAGTGGAAGGGGTCGCCCGTTCGCTCACAGGCCCAACTTGGTCAACGCGGATTGGAGCGACTGACGAAACCCCGCCGAGGTGTAGCTGGCTCCCGAGATGCCCTGGATGTTCGCGCTCTGGAGCGAGAGAGCTTCTTGCTCGAGTTGGGGAATCGCCATCTGGTCGATCGACTGCGATTGGTAGTTCCCTCCGTCGTCGATTGAGCCAATCATCACACTCGAGATAGTGGAGCCCGTCGCCGTCACGTGCACCGAGAGCACCCCGTAAATGTAGTTCACCGCTTCACCGGTGGCGCTGCGCGACGCGCTCGGTGCAGCGCTCGTGGTGGTGGTCGTCGGGGACGGGGGCGCAACGGTGGTGGTCGTTGAGTTGTGGGGTGGAGGAGTTCCACTCGTCGTCGGGGGCGGGGGCGCAGCAGCGGTGGTGGAGTTGTGGGGCGGAGCCGTCGTTGAGCTGGACGGGGCATTCGCTGACACGACGAACGCCGGTAGAGACGGGGTGACGGCACGGTAGCCCAAGAGACCGACGAGGCCCACCACCGCGCCCGTGAGGACCAGGCCGGTTCTTCTCATCGTGAACTTCCAAGGTGTGCGAGGTCGTCGCGGCGATCATCCATGACTAGAACGAGAATGTTTCGTAGTGAAGGCGATCGGGGGGCGCGCCCAGGCGCCTCGCTATCTCGGCGACGGCGTCGGTGAAGTCGCTAGGCCCACAGACGTACACGTCAGCGTCGCGCAGGTCCCCCACGAGACCGCGCATCGTTCGCTCATCGAGTCGGACCTCGTCGCGTGACCCGCACAGCTCGTAGTACTGGCCCCCGCGGCGTTCGACCAGTTCCGCGAGTTCACGGCCGTGAATCACGTGGGCCGCGCTCCGAGCACGGACCACGACGGTCACCGCGCTCGACGAAGGAAGATCTTCGAGTAGCGCCCGAAGCGGCGTCACCCCGACGCCGGCTCCGATCAGTACCACGCGACTGGTCATCAGTCGGTGGCGAGTAAACGTCCCGTACGGACCTTCAACGATGACGCGGGTACCCGGCTTCAGGCGAGCCACCGCTCGGCTCTGATCGCCCAGCCCCTTTATGGTCACCCGCAAATACGGGGGTCGCGGAAGCGCCGAAAGGGAGTAGGGATGCGCGTGCCACCAGAGCCCCGGGGCGAGAAAACGCCACTGCAGGAACTGACCACCAGACACCGCGAGCCTCGACAGCGCACGCCCGGAGACAATGACCGAGTACACGTCGGGTGCCTCGTGCGCGACCGAGTCCACACGGAGTTGGTGGCGCAGGTTCCGCCCCATCGGGAGAGCGACGCGAAAGCTCACGATCGAGACGACCACGCCGAGCCAGATAGCGATCCACACCCCTCGAGCGACCGGCGACGTGATGAACATGACGCCGATGCGAATCTGGTGAAAGAAGGCGAGCCCCAGAGCGAGGTAGACGCTGACGTGCACGATCCACCAGGTCTCGTAGCGCAGGCGCTGACGGGCGATCTTGGCGGACGTGACCCCCGCGGTGACGAGCAGGAGGAAGGCCGCGATTGCTTCGAGAATATCGGGGTAGTGCACGATGAACATCCAGAACTGCTTCAAAAACCCAACGCTCGACGCCTGGGCGTAGCCCCAGGTCACCAGAACGATGTGCAGAGCAATGAGAGCGATCGGCCAGCCACCGATGCGCCGATGCCACCGCACCAGACGGTCCTGGCCCACGCTTCGCTCGAGCCACGGAAGTCGGGTCATCAATACCACCATCACCAACATGAGATACGTGCCGACCAACGCGCAGAGTCGAGCGGCCAGTTCGTACCAGCCCCCCGGCGCGCGAAGAGCCCCGAACGACTCACCCCAGAAGGCGAGCGCTATGGCGAGACCGAGCCCCACCCCCGCTATCACGGCCAGCGCGTCGGTGACCTTGGGCGCGGGGGCGGGACCGGGCCGTCGACGCGGCGTGCGAGCGCTCGCGCGGGTGGGGCTGATGGTCGTCACGATCTGGCCTTGCCGCTCGTAGCTCTGGCCGACATCGTGATGAAGTCTCGGGCCCACCAGGAATCGAAGTACCGCGCGGGGGTCCCGGTCATGGCGTTCACCAGTTCTCGTCCGTTGGAGGGCGACGCGAATCCCTTCGGCGTCGAGGGCGAGTAGTAGGAGTAGTTGACCCAATCGACGTTGATGTCGAGTTCCATCGCTCGCACCGCACCGGCGCGAACCAAAAGATTGGCGAGGTCGGAGATATTGAGCCCCGGACCGCCGACGTACACGAGCGCGCCGTTCGCCGTGACTCCGAGACCGGAGCGCGATACGTACACCGCGTTGCCCACGGTGACGCCCCACTTCGACGTCGAGTTCGGGGCCAATCCGGGGACGGGCTTGGAATTGTTGACGAGCAGGTCGAGGTTCTGACGCACGGAGGCCACGTCAGAGTTCACCCGATCGTGGGGGCCCCACGCGATGATATTGGAAGTACCGTTCCGATACACAACAAAGGACGCGGCCCCGACACGAAGCGGAACCACCATCTTGGAATCGCTGTAGTACCCGCCGTTCGCGTCACTCATGAGAAAGCCGGCGTTGAAGGCGGCCACCAGACTACGCGCGGCGTGCGGACGCACGGGCGCCGTGTCGGGCCACGGTCCCCCTCCCGGTATCCAGCTTCCCGAATAGAGCGTCGCGCTCAGGAGCTTGGTGTCCATCCAGGCAATCCCTACGACGTAGCTCGTATGTACGGCGTCGGGTCGCAGCGTGGTCACGTACACCGCTGGCACCCCGTCGACCCGTCGCCCCGCGGGTGACCACTCACCCTCGCCGGGCAGCGCCGGCGACGCAAAGGGTACGAGCGCAGCGGGTGTAGGGAGATGGGGAACGGTGGACCCGACGACCGTGGCATTCGAGGACGGGACGCGAATTTCGCCCTTGGGCAGTTTGCCACCCACGGGCGGCGGGTGGTGGCTGTACCACTCGTTCTCGACCCAGTTCACGACGCTCGCTCCCCCATGAGTGCGTCCCCACTCGGCGAAGCGAGAGGCGAGCGAACTCCCTAGAGCCGGGTTCAGCAGCGCCCCGCCCAACGAAAACGCGAGCCACACGATGAAGGCGAGTAATGCCACGGCCAAGGTGGTGAAAACTCGTCGGCGCCAGTAGATCCGTCGAATGAGCGGGCTTCGCGCTGGTCGCCGTCTCGACGAGGGCGTCGCGTGGCTTGGTGCACGGCGGCCTGTGGCTGTGGGCGACACGAACGTTACGCCCCATGCACCCACGGGCCGACGCGCGACACCGTGAGAAGCGCGAGCACCAGCCCCGCGACGAGGCTCAGCGTGATCGCGAGCCGACGCACTCGTGAGCCCGGTACGAGTCCTCGCGTGCGGCGCGCCCAATCTTTGGTAGAGAGTCGCAACAAGTCGCCCAAATGTCCGAGCACGTGCACCGCCATGAGGGCGAACCAGATGAAGAAACTAACTTGATGAAGTTGGAGCAAACGTCCGCGCCAGGCCCCGGGGCCAAAGAGAAGAAGAACACCTGTTCCGAAAAGGACGACCGTCAGCGCCACCACGAAAGGACCAGAGACCCTGAGCGCCATGGGAGGTGGACCCTTGTGGCGATACTCGGGCGATCCGAGGTAGTACCGGGCGAAACGCCAGGTCGTGCTAGAGACCTTCACGAGAACGGGCGGGATCAGCAGCATTCCGACAAAGACGTGCAGCGTGAGCAACGAGTGAACGCTGACGACGGTGACCCCCTCAAGAGCGAGCAGTACCAGGAGCACGAGTGCGGTGGAACCGGTCAGTCGCTCGTTGGCTTCCACGCCCCAACGCACCAGTCGGTCGCGCACGGGGTAGGGGGGACGAGAGATCCTGACCGACGAGTTCATCGGCGGCCTACGCGTTGCTCGCGACGTTGAGGACAGAGGCACGTGGGGAAAGGGCGACGAACTCGGTTGGCGGGGTGCCTCGTACCCCGGACTCGAGGGAGCGGGGGCGTGGAGAAAAGAAGACGGCGCGGACTGCGAGGGCCCAGACGAGAGCTGCTTGCCACGTCCTTCATTCACGTACCAAAGGCTAAAAACCTAGTCTGACGATCACCTTACGAGGTCCAATTTTTCACGTTTTCTTACGTAGAGTGGCGCCAACTCACCTCGAAACGAGCCCCACCCAACGAGCTCTCAGCGACCACACAGTGCGCGTGGGTTGACGTGATGATGGCGTCGGCAATGGCGAGGCCGAGGCCCGTGCCCCCCGACGGCGACTCACTTCGGTGGAATCGGTCAAAGACTACGTTGCGTTCGCCGACGGGAATCCCCGGACCGCTATCGTCAACGCTCAGCACCAGTCGATGAGCTTCCACCTGCACCTTGACGCTGACGCGCCCCCCAGGACCGGCAAACTTGCAAGCGTTGTCGACGAGGACCCCCACCAGCCGGTCTATCGACTCGGCGCTGGCGCGCACGGTAGTAGCGACGTCGGGACGGACCAAGTCGAGTGACACGCCACTGCGCGATGCGACACTTTCGAATCGGCTCTGCGCCGTGGCGGCAACTTCCGCAAGATCACACGTTTCGCTCGCTTCAGGTGTGAGGCGTGCTTCGTCGGATCTCGCCAGCCAGAGCAGGTCTTCGACAATGCGGTGCAGGCGACGTCCTTCGTCGCCCACGCGACGAAGCGTCGCCCGATAACTCTCGGCGTCTCGCGTGCGCGACAGGGCGAGGTCGACCTCCGCCTCGATGACGGTGAGAGGGGTACGCAGTTCATGCGACGCGTCTGACGTGAACTCCGCTTGGCGTCGTCGAGCGCGGGCCACGGGCGTCAGCGCGCGCATTCCGACCACGAACGCCGCGACATACATCAGCACGAGCAGCACGGCACCCGCGGAGATCTCGGCGTCAAAGAGCGAGGAGCCCACGCGTGTCACATCGGCGAGACTCTCACCCGCGACGAGCCATCCGTTGTGGAATCGAACCGCACGGAAGCGAAAGACCGATCGATCCACGGGTTCGGTTCGAAAGCCCGCCGACCACGACGTTACGGGCAGTCGCGGAGAGCCGCTGGTGAGGGCGTGCGCTACGCCGCTGGCGCTGACGCGCCAGACGTAAATCGGCACGTCGTCGCGGTCGTCGTCATTCGACGGTCCGCCGAGTCCCTTGGCGCCGTGACCTGCGTCCTTCGCGACTCGCTGGACCACGCTCAACTGTTGTTGCAGGCGTGCGTTGACGTGTCTGTTCTGGCGACCGAGCAGCACGGCGTTCGCGAAAATGCTAACCAATACGAACGCCGCCATACCGAGAATGGTCGCCGCCGCGGCGACACCCGCAGCGTAGCGCCGCTCGGGCGAGGTGGTCTTCAACGTTCCGCCACTCGGTAGCCGAGTCCTCGCACCGTTTGAATTTCCGCCGTACTGTCGATGAGTTTCGAACGCAACCTCGCGATGTGCGCCTCGATGGTGTTCGACGCCGCGGTGCGATAGGTCTGTTGCCAGGCGTGGTGCGTAATCACTTCGCGAGTCACCACCAACGGGCTCCGTCGCAGGAGCAGCTCGAGGATCGCGCCCTCCGTCATTGTGAGCTTGATGAATATGCCGCTCACGCTGCACTGCTGGGATCGCGGGTCGAACGACAAGTCGCCACAGGAGAGTTCGTTGCCGAGCTGCAGCGCTGGACGGCGTTGTAGCGCATTCAGGCGCGCGAGTAGTTCGGCAAAATCGAACGGCTTGATGAGGTAGTCGTCGGCACCGGCGTTGAGACCCTGCACCCGATCGCGCGTCGTGTCTCGAGCGGTGAGCAGCAGTATCGGCGTGCGCACGCCGGAGCCTCGCACCCGCTCAATAACTTCCACGCCCGAGCGCACCGGCATTCTCCAGTCGAGTATCGCGACCTCATAATCGCGCGCTCTCAGCGCGGACTCTGCCGCCGCACCGTCGAGTACCGTGTCGACGGCGTAGCCGGCCTCTTGCAGCCCGCGCTCCAGCACGTCACGAAGGGCGCGATCATCTTCGGCAACGAGGATCCTCATGGTCCTCCACGGTACGTCACGAACTTGGGCTGACCGCAAACGAGGCCGGCCAAGGTTTAGCGACTCCGCGATGAGCTTTTTATTATTTTCCCGGGCTGACGCCCCAAGGTCATCGTGCACGAGCCAGGGAAGACCATGGGAATCAGATCCCTAACCACCGCCCACCGACTCGAAACGCGCTGAACAAAAGCAATGTCTCTTCGGTAGTCGTGAGTAGGAAGCAATGCGCAACATGCGGCGTCAAGGAGAGTGACATGGCGAATCTCAGTGTGCGACAGTTGAGTAGCGGAGTGATTCGGGTCAAGGGGAACAGAATCGCCGTAGCGGTAGTGGTCCTTGCTGTGTCAGCGCTGGGCGTGGCCGGCTTCGTCAACCACAGCGCGTTCGCGGCGACTCCCTCGTTTCTCTCGTCGCTCAATGCTCCCTCGCCGATCGCCTCGACGGTGCCACCCAATGGCGACGTCAATCCCTACGGCATCGCCGTCGTGACGCAGTCGATCGGCAAGCTAACCAAGGGCGATATTCTCGTCAGTAATTTCAACGATAAAGCCAACGTGCAGGGCACCGGCACGACGATCGTCGAAGTCTCGCCCGCGGGGCACGTGAGTACCTTCGCCGCACTTACTTCCCTGCCGCCGTCGGATCGCTGTCCGGGCGGCGTTGGCCTAACGACCGCACTGGACATATTGCCGGGGGGTTGGGTGGTCGTGGGTAGCCTGCCGGCGGGGCGGGCGAGCGCGCTGCCGCTGGTTAACCCCGCCGGGTGTCTCATCGTTCTGCACCCCAGTGGCGTCGTCGCCGCGACGTGGACGAACGCGAACATCAACGGGCCCTGGGACATGACAGACGTCGCGACCAGTACGGGCGTTGATCTTTTCGTGGCGAACGTGCTCACTCGCGCCAGCGCAGAAAGAGCGACGCCCAAGAGTGGCGACCAGTCCACGATTGTTCGAATCGCCGTCTCCCTGCGCGCTGGTGCCACACCGAAGATAACGAAGTCCGTCGTCATTGGTTCGGGCTTTCTTTCCAAAGCGAACGCGGCCGCCCTTGTGCAGGGCGCTACGGGCGTGGCCCTAGGCGCTGACGGCACCCTCTATGTCGCCGAGACCGTTCAGAATCGGATCGCTGAAATCCCGAACGCGACGACTCGCTCCCGGGCATTCGCAGATGGCGCCACGACCCCGTCCTCAGGTGGCTGGCTGAACGGTCCCTTGGGGCTGACCATCGCGCCCAACGGTGACGTGATCGCAATGAACGCTAACGACGGTAATGCCGTTGAGATCAGCCCCTCGGGTGGACAAGTGGCGAAGTCCACTCTCGTTCCCAAGGGCGCGGGAGACCTTTTCGGTGCAGTGATTGCGTCGGGTGGTCACGGACTGCTGTTTGTCAACGACGGCACCAATGCCCTCGATATCGCCAAGGCGATGTAGTTCCGTGGGAGCTGCTCTCGGGGAGTCGCCGAACAACGCGCAACGAGCGACGAACGAGCTTCGCGCCCAAGTAGCGCCACCTCTCGATCTTTGGAGACGACGCCGAGACATCGGACGAGGAGATCACCAGGGCACCGTCGACAGCGTGGACACGAGTCGTCGTTCCATTGATCGCCCCGTCGCCGAGTGGGGGTTACCGTAGGGGGCTTGAGCCCGCCAGGCCGAGCAGTTCACGCGAGACAAAGAGCGCAGCAGGCTGTCCGGAGGTTCCTCGAGACACGGTCCCCTGCTGCGTGAGGATGCCTAGATGCGCCAGACGGTGAAGCGTCGCTAGGGAAGCCTTACGTGAAATCGTCAGTTCGTCTGCCAGGATCTGCGAGATGAGCACGAGATGACGTGGAAGTAGATCGAGGGCGGCGAAGATCGCAGCGTCGCTTCGGGTTTTGCGCTGCGTATCACTCAGGCGATCCCGCCATCCCCGCTTGAGGCGCTCGACGTTGGAGATCAGGGCGCGTTGGGCACGGCCGCCACTGGCCACCGCGTCGGCGAACCACGTGATCCACCGGCGATGATCACCCAGACGAAAGAGCACGAGGCCGGAGGAGTAGCCGGCCACGTCGGCGGCAATCGCGACGCTGACCGGTGGAGGAACCAGGAGTGACAGTCGTCGAGTGAGCACCCAGGCAACGAGCACGCGGCCGACTCGGCCGTTGCCGTCGCCGAAGGGGTGGATGATTTCGAACTGCGCGTGAGTAATCGCCGCTTGGGCGACGGGGTCGACGTCCTCACGGTTCGCGTACGTCACGAGGTCTTCGAGTAGCTCAGGGAGATAGTCGGGCGGCGGCGTCACTAGGTACGCGTCGAGCGGACTCGTTCCGCCGATCCAACCCTGCTCGTTCCTGATCACCCCGACATAGCGCTCAGGTGTGGGACTTCCCGTCATCAGGGTGCGATGCCACTGGCACAGCGTCTCGACAGAGAGAGCCGCACTACCCTCGGCACTAGAGACGGCTTCAATGACGGCCGACACGTTGCTCACCACCCACGCCGCGGCCTCGGAGCCACCTCGGCCGAGTTTCTCTTCGGCGAGCACGATGTCGACAACAGAAGCGCTGATTCCTTCGATATACGAAGAGGCCACGCCTTCTGAGCGAAGCAGTAGCCGAGCTAGTGGCTCATAGTCGACGTCCAGCGCCTCTGCCGCGTACGCGACCTCGCTAGCCGCGGCGGCCGTTCGAGCAGCGGCGAGTGCGTCGAGGCTGAGTTCGCGGTCACTGAGTGGCGTTGGCACGAAGGCGCGAAGTCTCCTACCCTGCCACGCGACTTCAACTTCCGACCCCATTGGTTCCACCGAAACTCCCATATACATTACCGTTAATAGGTTATCGGTAACTTATATTTACGGCTTCAACGGCGTCCCGGGCCGAGGAGAACCATCTCGCAGAGCGCGCATGAGTGTCGAAGTTCGTGGATATGGCCCACGTGAAGATCAACTCCCATTCGTTGTTCCATCGTTTGCCGCGTATCACAAAAGCTTCGTTGGAAGAAGACGAGGCCCTCTCCAGTATGAACTGTTAGTCGCAATTATGCCTGCCTAAACGGACCGAAGTTGAATTGACCATCCGTCCCTGATACTGTACAGAAAATTTACTTAGCGAATGGCGGGTTTTATGCACACAACTCGATACATGAAGCTGCTCACCACTGCCGTGTTGATCGGCGCCCTCTCGATGAGCGTCAGTACTTCGATGGCGTCGGCGGGCACGCTGAAGAGTGGCACAGTTCATGTGTTCGACTACGGCGACGGCGAGGGAGTCGGGAGCACCGTTGTGCTGACCGGAGTCATCGGCGATATGGGCTCGGCAGATTCGATCGACGCCAATGGCACGCCCGACCCGCAGAAAAATACCGAAGTGATCTTGTCGCTCGTTCGCGGTTCCTTCAAGATCAGCGTCGTCGCTCTTGACAAGAAGATCAACCAGGCGTTCAACACCTTTCACGCGAACAGCTCGACCTGCTCAGGGTTCGTGAGCGCGAGCGGATCCGCACCCGTCGTGGCGGGCTCCGGGACCGGTGCATATGCGGGAATCACCGGCAGCATCACGCTGAATTTCTCGCTGGCGGTCATCGGGGCGAAGTACGCGAGTGGCAAGCACAAGGGCCAGTGCAATGAGAGCAACAACTCTCCTTCGATCGGCCAAGCAGAACTGGTGACCGGATCGGGCACTGTCTCCTTCTAGAGATTAGGGCGCTGTATCCAACTCATTGCCCCGCACAATATTGCTCCGACGCGGCCGCCGAACAAATGGGCAGTGCGATGCAACCAATATCCACCGGAACCAGGGTCCCGCGACTGACGTCGCGTCGTGAGCGTCTCGCTGTACCGGCCGCCAGCGGCGCATTACGACGTGTGACGTCGGGCCTCCGACGCTACCGACCGCACTATCTGACCTGAGCCGGTTCGCGCCCAGTGCGGCGGCCCTTGGTTCGTTCAAGCGAAGCGAGCTACGTCGGGATAGGCGCCCAGAAGACTCAGCCGACAAGCCCTTCAAGTTGAGGGAACCACGCTGGTGAGGCGGCGCGAAAAGCGCTGGGGTCGAGCTGGGCCGAGTTTTCGGGGATGCTAGCGAGAAGCGGAACGCCGAGCGAGGAAAGATATTGACGATTGTCTAGGTCGATGTCGTCGGGCTCGTCTGGCCAGGATCCAATGATGAGGCCCGCGATTGGCAGAGCGCGGTGCCTGAGGGCCTCCAACGTGAGTTCCGTGTGGTTAAGGGTGCCGAGGCCGCTCCGAGCGACAATGACGACGACGGCCCGCGGGCCCAAGAGCGCGGCGAGTTCACCGATGGTGCCCCTTCGATCATCGAGGTGAACGAGGAGTCCACCGGATCCTTCGACGAGTACATGGTCGTGAGTGTGGACCAGCTGTTCGATTCGCTCAGCGTGCTCGGCAAGAGTCGGCAGTGTCACCTCATCGCGACGAGCGGCGGCGACAGGGGCCATCGGTGGGTACAGACGCACGCCCTCAGTGACCGAGTGAGGGTTAGCGAGGCGTCGGATGACGTCGATGTCGCCGTCATCTTTCGGGGACGCGCCGGTTTGTACGGGCTTGTAGACCGCGACGGAAGAGGGGCTTCCGCACGGGCTTTGTCGCGCGCCGATCGCCGCCGCCATCGCGGCGGTAGCGACGGTCTTGCCGACACCGGTATCGGTGCCGGAAACGAAAATGACCTTCGCCTTCACGTCGGGCCAGTGGACGGCGAGAGCGTGTCTTCCACTCGGCTCAGCGAGCGCAGCGTAGCGAGTTGCGGGGGCCCCGCGTCCGTGGAAAAGAACTGGCGGCGCCCCAACGCATCGGTCACCTCACGAGAGTCGCAGATGACGAGATGGCTCACGCAAGGGCTCCCTCGTCGTGAACGGCTGCCATGATCACTTCCGCGGCGTGGGACACCTGCGCTGGTGAAAGAGCGGCGTTGGCCGTCATCCGAAGACGCGAGATACCATCGGGCACGCTCGGTGGCCGGAAACAACCTACGAGGATGCCCGACTCTCTCAATCGCTCGGTGATCCGGGCGGCGGCCTCGGGTGTGGAGACGCGCAGCGAGTGGACCGCACCGGCAGCGCGCGCGACGCCCCAGATCCCGGCGACGAGATCGCCGTTGGCGCCGAGGGACGCGACGAGCTGGGGCTCAGCCGCGACGATGCGACAGGCCTCCGCGGCGGCTGCGGCTGCGGCGGGGGCCAGCCCGGTATCGAATATGAAGCTGCGCGCGGTGTTGACCAAGTGCTCGCGCAACGCATGCGATCCAAGCACGGCTCCGCCCTGGGCGCCGAGCGCCTTGGACATGGTGGCGGTCATCACGACGTGTTCGGCTCCCGCAAGTGCGGCCGCGTGTACGCCGCCACGGCCACAGCCCGCGACGCCGACGCCGTGCGCCTCGTCCACGACGAGCAGTGCGTCCTGTTCGGCGCACAGAGCGGCGGTCGCGACGAGATCACAGGCGTCACCAAGCACCGAGTAAATGGATTCGACCACGACGATCGCGCGTGGGGCGCTGCGATTGGCGAGCGCGCCTCGAAGGGCAACGAGGTCCGCGTGCGGAAACCTTTCGACGGAGGCCCGAGAGAGTCGAGCGGCGTCGATCAATGACGCGTGAACGTGCGCATCGCTAAAGATTTGCGCGTCGGCTCCCCCCAACGCGGTCAGGACTCCGAGGTTGGCTAGGTATCCGCTAGAGAAGACCAAGGCTGCTGGCTGGTTAGTTAGTTCGCACAACTCGCGTTCGAGTTCGAGATGCGCGCTCAGTGTGCCGGTGACAACTCTGGAAGCCCGAGCGCCGGTGCCTTCACGTTCGATCGCGCGGATCGCGGCGGCCCTCACGCGAGGGTCGCTGGTCAGACCAAGGTAGTCGTTAGAGGCCAGATCCAGAGTTGATTCACCCGCCCCACCGATTCGGTCTGCGCGACGGATGATGCCCCGGCGCTCGCGGTCTTGGGCGGCGAGCGCCAACCACGTGTCCATGGCGGACATCAACCGTGCACCTGGGCGAGTGCGGCGACGATGCCGGCGCCGATGACCTCGAGATCGTGCGCGGTGCTGATGTACGGGGGCATCGTGTACACGAGGTTGCGAAACGGGCGCACCCAGACGCCGTGCTCGAGAGCGGCGCGAGTAACGGCCGCCACGTCGACGGGGCGATCGAGTTCCACGACCCCAACTCCGCCAAGAACGCGGACCTCACACACCGACTCCAGCTCGGTGGCGGGCGTTAGCGACGTGGCTAAGGCGTGCTCGATCACGGTGACCTGAGCGCGCCAACGATCGCCCAGTAGATCCAAGGACGCGAGCGCGACCGCGCAGGCCAGTGGATTGGCCATGAAGGTCGGGCCGTGGAGGAGAGCCCCAGATAAATGGCCGGTAATCGCCGATCCGATCTCGGCGGTGCAGAGGACTGCGGCGAGGCTCACGTAGCCTCCCGTGAGGGCCTTGCCGACGCACATGACGTCAGGAACAACACCGGCCCACTCCGCGGCGAAGAACTTTCCGGTACGACCGAAACCGGTCGCGATCTCGTCGAAGATCAACAGGATGCCCGTGTGGTCAGCGATCCGGCGCAGTTCGCGAAGGCAGCGCGGAGAGTAGACGTACATCCCTCCAGCCCCTTGTAGCACCGGCTCGACGATGATCGCGGCCAACTCGTCGAGGTGACGTTCGACGGTGCGCTCCATCGTGGCAATCCAGACGTCGACCGCGGCCTCATCGCACACCAGCGTCTCTTCGACTAACACGGCAGCGGGTGGTCGAGGTAGAAACACCTGTGAGGGAATCAGCGCGGGGAAAGCCGCGTGCATCCCATCAACCGGGTCGCAGACGCTCATGGCCGCGATGGTGTCGCCGTGATAGCCACCTCTAAGAGCGAGGAAGCGGTGGCGGCCCGGGTGGCCGACCGCGTTCTGGAACTGGACGGCCAGTTTGAGGGCAACCTCAACCGACACAGAACCGGAATCGGCGAAGAAGACGTGGCGAAGTGGTTCGGGCGTCAATCGGACGAGTTCTTCAGCGAGGCGTACGGCCGGCTCGTGGGTGAGCCCACCGAACATAACGTGGCTGAAGTCCGATACTTGGGCGTTGATCGCCTGGTCCAGATGTGGGTGGCGGTAGCCGTGAATGGTGCTCCACCACGAACTCATCGCGTCTACGACCTCGAATCGGTCCCCCTCGATCGACTCCAAGGAAAGAGTGACGCCCGACGCCCCCCGCACGGCGTACGGCGCCGGGCCCGCGAGCGACGCGTACGGGTGCCACACCAGACCTCGATCACGCTCGATCAACGACATCTAGGTTGCCCAGTGCGGACGCCGGTCAGGCGTTCGAAGCAAACGCAGTACCGGCGCCTCGAGGTCGTGGGGCCACTAGCTCATACCGGCCAGGGCGGACATACCATTGAACACGGTTCAACGATATCCTGATCAGGTCTGGTCCGCCAGGTACTCACGGGCCGGGCGACGGTGGCTCGAGTGGGTGACTCGAAAGAGGCGGCGGTGGCGCTGTCCAAGGAGTTACCTCGCGACCAGGTGTCGACGCCGAAGTCATCCCCAGTGGACTTCCCATGATCAACCAGCGCTAACTGACCAACTCAGAGCGAGACGTACCGGTGCCTGGAACTGCAAGCGCGAGTTGTAGGTGACGTTGTGTTACAGACTGTCGAGTTGCGCCACCACAAGGCGGATGATGCGATCGACGTCATCAGGAGTCGTCAGGGGATTCATAAACGTGAACTTAAGAGCGGCGCGACCCTTAATCACGGTGCGGCCCAGGACCGCTTCTCCTCGCATCAACAGTTGCTGTTGGACTCGTCGCAAGTCATCGCCAGTCGCGTCACGGGCATCAAAGACGCACATCACCGACATTGGTGGCGCCACCAGTTGGAGACGTGTTTGACTCTCGATCACCGTGCCGGCGTAGCGAGCGAGAGCGACCAGATGCTCCAGCATCTTCCCTAGTTGGTTTTTCCCGACTGCTCGAAGTGACGCGACGACCTTGGCGGCGTCGAAGCGACGCGACGTGTCGAGCGATCTCGCGACGAGATTCTCCATCCCCTCTACTTCGTCGCCCCGATCGAGGTAGGCCGACGTCACTCGCAAGATATCGAAACTTTTCGCGTCTCGAACGACGAGGGCGCTCGCGTTGAAGGGCTGCCACCACAGCTTATGGAAGTCGACGGTGACGGAGTCGGCGAACTCGATCCCCGCCAGCTCCTTCGCTAGATGCTCAGAGAGAAGGTAGGCCCCGGCGACGGCCGCGTCGACGTGGAACCAGGCGTCGTGACGGCGAGCCCGCTCGGCGATCGGCGCCAAAGGATCGATGGCGCCCAGATCCGTGGTCCCGGCGGTGGCCACGATAGCCAACAACTGCTGTTGCGCCTGCGACAGTCTCTCCAGCTCGTGGTCGAGTGCCGTCACCTCCATCGATCCCGTCGCCGTCGTGGCGACGGCGACGACGGCGTCACGTCCGAGTCCCAGTTGTGCGCACGCGCGTTGCACTGAGAAATGAGCCTGGTCGGAACACACCACGCGCCAGTTCTCGGCTTCGCGGGGCAGACCCGACTTCAAAACGTCGACGTTCACCCTCGCCGCCATGCGCGACCTGGCTAGTGTCAGGGCGAGAGTGTTCGACGCCGTGCCGCCTGAGGTCATGACGCCCGACCCCCTAGCGGAGATCCCGATGAGTTCGGCTAACCACTTCATGAGGTGCAGTTCGATCTCGGTGCCCGCGGGTGACTGGTCCCAGGAGTCCATTGATTGATTGGTGGCTGCGACGGTCAGCTCCGTCACCGCCGAAGCGACGAGCGCGGGCGGGTGCAGGTGAGCTACGCAGGCCGGGTCGCTCGGCACGACACCATTAGCCCAGACCAGGGCGCCCATTTCGGCGAGGGCCGTCGAGAGGCCGACGCCAACGTGGGGACAGATATCGAAGTGGGCAATGAGACGGTGCAACTCATCGGGGCTGATCGTGGAACGCGGCCCCGACGATGGCCGAAGACTTCCCGTCGCGAGTGTCGCGGCGTTTGCGAGAACGTCCAGGCCGCGATCATCCAGGGTGACGACCAGGTCGTGCCAGTCCTCGGCGTCGCTCAACGCAGGGAACACGCCTCGGCCACGGCGTCGGCCAGTCGCACGAGACCGTCAGCCAGCTCCTCCTCGGCGATGACCAGGGGCGGCAGCAACTTAATCGTCGTGTCACCCACGCCACAGGTCTCCACGATGAGTCGGCGTTTGAATGCAGCGGCCGCGATCCTGGTCGCCAGCTGCGTATCGCTCACTTCAAGGCCGCACAAAAGGCCATTTCCTCGCACCACGAACCGGCCGTCGCCGAAGTCGCTCGCGATCTCCTCGAGCGCCGTACGCACGGTGAGACCGTGCAGCTCGGTCCCCTTTTCGAGTTCCGCGTCGGACCAGTAGATATCGAGCATCTTTGCCGACGTGGCGAAAGCCAGGTTATTACCGCGGAACGTCCCGGTGAACTCCCCGGGCTCCCACGCGTCGAGGTCACGCCGCACGAGGTTGATGGCCATCGGAAGCCCTAGGCCGCTGATGGACTTAGAGATGCACACGATGTCAGGATCCAAGGACGAACTTTCAAAGGAGAAGAACGGGCCGGTTCGTCCCACGCCCGCTTGAATCTCGTCAGCGATGACGAGGACGCCCAACTCGCGGGCGATGGTGCGAAGAGCCCCGAGATAGACGGGGTCGAAGGCGCGCGCCCCCCCTTCGCCCTGCGTGGGCTCGATGATCACCGCGCCAATTCTCTGGCCATTCACCTCTGAACGCAGGGTGCGCTCGAGCAGTTTCAGATCCGCGTCGACGACGTTCTCGACGTACGGTAGCGCCACGAAGTCCTTCAGGTGCGACGATGTTGCTCGCCCCGACATCGACGCCGAGACGGACGCTGCTCGGTAGGTCATGCCGTGGTAGCCACCATCGAATCCAACGACCGCGCGATGGCCGGTGACGCGTTGGGCGAGTTGTAGCGCCGCTTCCACGCAGGTTGCGCCCGTGGGGCCGACGGTCTGAATCACCATGTCCATCTGGCGTGGAAGAAGGACGTGGCGATTCACCGCCTCGAGGAAGTCGCGCTTCTCTGGGGTGTAGGTATCGAGGCTGTGGAGCAGACGACCAGCTCGCAGGTGCTCGACGGCCACCTCAACGAAGAGGGGATTGTTGTGTCCGTAGGACAGCGCACCGGCGCCCGCAAAGAAGTCCAGGTACTCGTTGCCGTCCTCGTCGACGAGGGTGGATCCGTGCGACGAGGCGAACACCGCTGGCCACTTGCGACAGTAGTAGCGAACGTTCGAGTCCAGGTCGTCAAAGGTGTCCACTATCAATACCTCTCTGTCAGGGGAGCGAGCGCTGGAAGAGTACCGCTCAAGATATGGGGAATGAAGAGTTTATCTCCTAATGGAATCTTGTCACTCATTCTTTCGCCAAATTTATTACCGCGCCGCACGGCGCATGTTGGCCCGAGATACCTGTAAGAAGGAAGCAGCCATTGCCAAGATCATTTTCAGGCGAGCCGGCCATAGACATCGCTCGAGACGCATCGCCGGATCCACGTAGGATACGGATTCATGAACGAGACCGCCGTAGCCCGGCACCACCGCGACTCAAAGGTATTTGAAAATGGTGAAGGCACGTCCGAAGTGAAACGTCTGCTGATCGCCCGAGAGCCCGGTCTCTGATGGACAAAGCCGTCGACAGTGCCGCGCTGGCGGTAGCCGATATCGCGAGTGGTTCGACGCTGGCGGTGGGAGGTTTTGGCCTCTGCGGCATACCTTCGGTTCTCCTTCAGGCGCTCCTCGAACAGGGTGCGCGCGACCTCGCCACCGTGAGCAACAACTGCGGCGTGGACGATTGGGGCCTTGGACTCTTGCTTACGGCCGGTCGCTTGCGCCGCACCACGGGTTCCTACGTGGGAGAGAATAAGGAGTTCGCGCGTCAGTACCTCAGCGGCGAGCTCCTTATTCTCTCCCACGTAGGAACCCGTGGTGCGGCGCAAGCGACCGGCCGTAAGCAAGAGTCCAAGGCCCCAATCGTCCACGCCGCAGTTG
>JAOBWI010000072.1 GCA_025463285.1 Acidimicrobiaceae bacterium
TAGGGGCCGTTGGTGTTGCACATGAACCAATTGGGCGCGCCCGTCGTCGCCGTCACGTTCGTCACCATGGGACTGGTACTAAAGGGAGTGGCGATGTACACGGATCCGTTCGCACCAATGACCGTGGCGGGGTCGCCGAAGCCGTATGGTCCGTCAGAGTCCGACTTCGTCATGACCACCGCTCCCGTCGCCGCGTTAATGTCGGTCGCGGCGTTACTGGCGCTATCGGCCACCCACACCTGGCCGTCTTGCGCGCCAATGCCATCGGGTGCGTCAAGACCCTGTTGCGATATCACGCGTACCAACCGCCCCGTCGCGATATCGACTTCGGTCACCGAGTTGTTGGCTTCGTCGGCGACAAAAACGTCCGGGCCTGAGACCGTCAACGCCTTGGGACGACGCAAGGAGAATGATGCACCGCTCACGACGCGCCGCAACGCGCCCGTATTCGAGTTGATCTCGGTAATCGAACCCGAGGCGTTCGCTCCGCCGGCGTTCAGTACGAGGATTGTATTCCCCGCGGCGTCGACAGCGATGGGATCGGCGAAGTGAAACCTCGCACCCGAGATGCTGCGAACGGCGGCACCGTTGCTCGCGCGTATCTCGCTTAGCGAGTTTCCGGCGTTGGCAATAAAGAGATTCGCTCCCGAGAGCGTGATGGCGGTCGGTCGATTAAATTGATAGCTGGAAGAGCGCGTAAACGTGTGAAGCCAATCCCCGCTCAAGGGATCAATCTCCGTCACCGAGTTGCCCGCCTCGTTCGTGACCCACAGGTGCCCCCCGCCAAAGGCCAATCCCGAGGGAGCGTCAAACTCACTCGCGCTGGAGACCCGCGGTGACGAGGCCTGGGCCGTGGCGACTCCGACGCCCGAGGCGGCCATCACGGCCAAGGCGACAGCGCAGAAAGAACTTCGCTTGAGGGAGAACCGTCGCATAGGTCAGATTGTAGAGTCCATCCTGGGAATCAACTCGTCGAGCGGCCCAGGCCCTATTTTGCTGCCTTCGCCATGTCGGTGTCCCCCGGTCCCACGAGTCGCGCGGTGCGAAAATACACGTTGAGGTAAAGAATGTCCTGGCCGCATTGATTAGTCACACCCGAAGAACTCGTAGCGACGGCGTGAACGCTCGCGCCCTCGAGATTCTTCAGATCGTACATAGCGGCCGCATACAGCACGGCCCGCGTCGGCTGTTTGCGCGACTGGTCGTGCAGATCAGTGACGGCAAACTTCAAAAGAGCGGCATTGACGCCGTCACGGCGCCCTAGAGGTTCGTCCATGAACGCTCGTTGCGCGAGGTCGTAGTACGCGCCCGTCGGACTGTCGTCCATCAAGACGGTGGCTTGAACTGAATCAATCGTGAAGAATCCGTTCAGCCGTGACCAGTCGCTTCTAGCTTTCCTCATCTGTGCCGGGGTCTCCGACGTCAAAGGGATGCTCTCAAAGTTTCGCAACGTAGCTACCGCCGCCGCGTATCCCGAGACGTCACCGCGACCCGAGTCGAGACCGCGCTCGAGGTCGGCCACGGCCGCAACGAGGGGCACGTTTTGCAGAGCTCCCGAGACGACCTCGGCTTCGCTCTCCCAGAGGATCTTCGCTTCGTAGAAATAGGGACGGGTCTCGTTGGACGATGAACTCGCGTGCGCCGGTGTCGCGGCGTCGAGGACAACGCTGAGGCAAAGACACGTCAATGCCAAGGCCCCGGCGAAGGCTGGCGAGTGTGGGCGTCGCATCATCGATATTCAAACACGAGCACGTGAGAACTCTCGTCTCATCACTGACTCGACAAACAGAACAGCCGGGCACAAGGCCCGGCTGTTCTGAAGGTCCGTGAGACCGATGACTACATCATGCCGCCCATGCCGCCCATGCCGCCGTCGCCCATAGGCGGGCCGGCGGGTTCTGGCTTGTCGGCCACAATGGCCTCGGTCGTGAGCAACAGAGCCGCAATGGAGGCGGCGTTCTGCAACGCGGAGCGCGTCACCTTCGCCGGGTCGATGACGCCCGCCTTGACGAGGTCCTCCAAGACACCGGTCGCCGCGTTGAGTCCAATCGAGCCCTTGGCGTCAGCCACTTCACGTACCTTGACGGCACCCTCGTAGCCCGCGTTCTGCGCGATGTGTCGCAGGGGCGACTCGAGGGAGTTCGCCACGATGCGCGCACCCGTCGCTTCGTCGCCGCTCAAGCTCTCGATCAGCTTGTCGACTGAGGCACGTGCGCGAACGAGGGCGGTACCGCCACCGGCCACGATGCCCTCGTCGATCGCCGCGCGGGTGGCACTGAGTGCGTCCTCGATGCGGTGCTTCTTCTCCTTCAGCTCGACTTCCGTCGCGGCACCGACTTTAACGACGGCCACCCCGCCGGCCAACTTGGCCAGACGCTCTTGCAGTTTCTCGCGGTCCCAGTCGGAGTCGGTGTCTTCGATCTCGCGCTTGAGTTGCGCGACGCGACCGGCGACGTCTTCCTTCGAACCGTCGCCGTCGACCAGAGTGGTGGCGTCCTTGGTCACGACGATGCGTCGCGCCTTACCCAGTAAGTCCACCGTGGCGCCGTCGAGCTTGAGGCCGATCTCCTCGGAGATCACCGTGCCGCCCGTCAAAATCGCCATGTCCTGCAGCATCGCCTTGCGACGTTCGCCAAAGCCCGGAGCCTTGACGGCCACCGAGGTGAAGGTGCCGCGAATCTTATTCACGACGAGCGTGGCGAGGGCTTCGCCCTCCACGTCTTCGGCGATGATCAAGAGCGGCCGACCAGCCTGCATGACCTTCTCCAAGACCGGGACGAGGTCGTGGACGGCCGAGATCTTGTTACTGGTGAACAGGATAAACGCGTCTTCGAGCACCGCCTCTTGACGCTCGGGGTCAGTGACGAAGTAGGGCGAGAGGTAGCCCTTGTCGAACTGCATGCCTTCGGTGAGCTCGAGCTCGATACCGAAGGTGTTGGACTCTTCGACCGTGACCGTGCCGTCTTTGCCAACTTTGTCGATGGCGTCGGCGATGACGTCACCAATGGCCGAGTCCGCCGCGGAGATCGTGGCGACCTGAGCGATCTGAGTCTTACCGATCACTTCTTGGCTCTGGGTGGCGATCGACTCCACGGCCGTCTTGACGGCCATCTCGATACCGCGCTTGAGACCGGAGGGGCTGGCCCCCGCCGCCACGTTGCGCAGGCCTTCTTTGATAAGAGCTTGAGCCAGCACCGTGGCCGTCGTCGTGCCGTCACCGGCGACGTCGTTGGTCTTGGTGGCGACTTCTTTGACCAGTTGGGCCCCCATGTTCTCAAAGGGGTCTTCCAGCTCGATCTCTCGAGCGATGGAAACACCGTCGTTGGTAATGGTGGGAGCGCCAAACTTCTTGCCCAGGACGACGTTGCGTCCCTTGGGTCCGAGCGTGACCTTGACCGCGTCGGCCAACTTGTCCACGCCCGCTTCGAGGCCGCGGCGCGCGTCCTCATCGAACTTCAATAGTTTTGACATGAGTCTTCTTTCGTCTCTAGATGGGGTGACGGGTCGAACCCGTCGGGCTACTTGGTAACGGTGGCCAGTACGTCGCGGCCGGAAAGGATCAACAGGTCCTCACCGTCAACGGTGATCTCGGTGCCGCCGTACTTCGAGTAGACGACGGTGTCGCCGACCGAAACGCCGGTGGGGATGACCTCGCCGGTGGCGTCGGCGCGACGACCGGGACCGGTGGCGAGGACTTCACCCTGCTGGGGCTTCTCTTTAGCGGTGTCGGGGATCACTAGGCCCGAAGCCGTGGTGGCCTCAGCGCTGTTGGGACGAACGACGATGCGGTCTTCTAGTGGGTGCAACTTCATTCTTCTTGCCTCCTGAGCAATTAGCACTCGATACTTGCGACTGCCAATTTAGCAGCCAGCGACCCCGAGTGCCAAAGGAACGGTCCCTTCTTCGCGTCGGAAACGTCGTCTCGACTCAACGGGGGTGGCCCGACTCGAGGTTCCCGGGTCGTTTCCCAGAGGCCCGGGGGCGACGAGGCCTAAGTACCCTGATCATGTGGCCTCGGTGCGGGCCGATATTGCTGTCCGATTTAAGGAGACAGACGCTCGCGGCGCCAGAATGGCCCGTCCGGCCAGTAGGCGATGCGGTCGTGGAGGCGATTCTCGCGGTGCTGCCAGAACTCGAAGCGCTCGGGCGTGAGGAGGTAGCCACCCCAGAAGCTCGGACGGGGAACGTCGCGCCCTTCGTAGCGGGTGGCCAGCTCGTGCACCCTTTGATCGAGCTTCTCGCGACTCGCTAGAGGCTGACTCTGGTGACTGGCGTGAGCACCCAGTTGGCTCCCGCGCTGTCGCGTGGAGAAATACTCGTCCGACTGAGCGTCGCTCATCTTCTCCACGGAGCCCTCGATGCGAATCTGGCGACCGAGCGCCTCGCAGTACCAGAGAAGCGCCGCGCGGGGGTTGGCGGCCAGGTCACGTCCCTTGCTCGAGTCGTAGTTGGTATACCACCCAAAGGACTGTCCGTCGTGATGGCGCATCAGCACCATGCGCACGCTCGGCACTCCTTCGCGCGTCGCCGTCGCCAGGGCCACGGCTTCGCGCTCGGCCATCAGCCCCGACGCTTCGGCGAACCAGAGTTGAAACTGTTCGAAGGGATTGGCGTTGACGCCGTCGATCTCGAGTGGGACCCCGCGCTCACTCACGAGACGTCCGTCAAGTGCCAGTTGGGGCGAGCCGATAGGTCCAACCCGCTCGCTTCGCCCCTCTCCAGGTGGTACATCCCGGCGGCGGCGATCATGGCAGCGTTGTCGGTGCACATGGCCATGGTCGGCAGATGAGTTACTAGTCCGAACTCGGTGGCCAGCCGTGTCACGCCGGCGCGCAGGGCGGAGTTGGCGGCGACCCCGCCGGCGAGGGCGACTCCTTTGACCTCGTAGTGCTCGAGCGACGAGCGGAGCTTGCGCACAAGCTGCTCGGTGAGGGCCGCCTGAAAGGACGCCGCCACGTCGGCCAGGGCCACCTCGTGGTTCGCTTGGGTGGCACGGACAACGGCGGTCTTCAGCCCCGAGAACGAGAAGTCGTACTCGTCGCCGATCATGGACACGGGCAACTTCAGTGCCTTCGAAGAGCCCTCGCCAGCCAGTCGATCGATCTCGGGCCCGCCGGGGTATCCGAGCCCCAGCCAACGGGCTACTTTGTCGTACGCTTCACCAGCCGCGTCGTCAATCGTCTCACCCAGTACGACGTGCTGTCCCGGTCCGCGTTGGAACACAATGAGGCTGTGGCCCCCCGACACCAAGAGCGTCATGAGGGGCCACTCGAGGTCTCGAGCCTCAAGGAGCGGTGCAAAGAGGTGACCTTCGAGGTGATTTACCCCGACGTAGGGCAGGTCCCAGGCCAGGGCCAAAGCCTTGGCGCTCGAGAGCCCTACCAGGAGCGAACCGATCAGCCCGGGGCCACTGGTGACGGCGACGCCCGTGAGAGCGGGCGACGTCGGGTCCAGGCCCGCGTCGAGCAGGGCCCGCCGTACGACGGGCGCGATGGTCGTGACGTGGGCCCGTCCGGCCAACTCGGGGACGACCCCGCCGAAGGCCTGGTGCTGCTCAATGGAGGACTCCACGACCGAGGAGTGAACGTGAAAGTTCTCGTCGATAACGGCCGCCGCCGTGTCGTCACAGCTTGTTTCGATGCCTAAGACCAACGCCACTCGACCAGCGTACGGGGCGGCCCGTTCAGCTAGTCGAGTTCGGCCCAGAGAATGAGCGCGTCTTCGTGGGTGCGTTCGTAGTAGTTCTTACGCACCCCCACCGGCGAGAATCCGAAGCGAAAGTAGAGCTCTTGGGCTCGCGTATTAGAGACCGCCACTTCCAGCGTGGCGCGATGCACCCCTTTTTCTTTGGCCACCGCCCAGGCGTCGTTCATCAGCGAGGTGGCGACGCCGCGTCCTTCGTAACCGGGCAGTGTGCCGAGAGTGTTGACGTGCACCTCGTCCATCACAAACATGACGCCGAGGTAACCAATGATCTTTTTTCCCTCCACCGCCACCGTGTAGCGGCGGGTCTCAACGTTCGTAATCTCGTCCAACATCATCGCGCGCGTCCACGGTTCGGGAAACTGGGCCACTTCGATCTGGAGGAGTTCGGGCACGTCGCGCCGCTCCGCGGCGCGAATGCTCCACGCGTCGCTCACGAACGCCGCTCGCGCGTTGAGAAATTTGCGACGGCGTCCGCGTCGCGCAGATACAGCGCCCTCACCTGGCTCTGCGCGGGTCGGGTCACGCCCAGGCGCAGGGCTTCTAAGGGGGAGGGTACGAGTTGCTCGAAGAAGAGGCCCGCCGGCACTTCACGGAAGGCGGCGTCGTATCGAGCGACCCCGTCACCGGTGAAGGTGACCGGCGTGGGGTTCCTCGACCACCCGTCAACCACGGCTCGGGGCAGGGCCACCGAGGGCTCGTCGAGAATCTCCACGCCCTCGTCGAGGTTGAAACTCTGCACGAAGATCTCCCCGCGACGCGCGTCAACGCCGCAGAGCAACACACCGCGCACGCCGGCGCGGTGCGCACCGTGGGCCAGAACCTCGAGTGACGTCACGCCCACCAGCTCGGCGTTGGCCCCCAGCGCCAGACCGACCGCGGTAGCCAGACCCACCCGCAGACCGGTAAAGAGTCCCGGACCGCGGTCGATCACCACTCGATCGATCTCCTGGGCCGACAGACGGGCCTCGACCAGCAGCCCGTGAAGGCCCGGCGTCAACGCCTCGGTGTGGTGACGCTCATCGGCCACCACCAGTGATCGCTCCGTGCCGTCCGATGTTCGCAGCGCCATCGCGCACGCGGGCGTCGCCGTTTCGATGGCTACGACGTTCACGCGCCCGCCCAGGCGTCGAGTTCGTCGCGGCGAAAGTCACTGAGAGCGCCATCGACTACCAACGTTCGCGCGTCGTCGTCGTCGAGCACAAAGGTCACGGTCATCACCTCTCGTCCAAAGACCGAGGTCGCGAGTTCGCCCCACTCCACGAGGGCGACGGCGGACTCCTCGACCAACTCTCCGAGCGCTAGGTCCACGACCTCGTCGAGGGAGTCAACGCGGTAGACGTCCGCGTGATGCAGAGTGGCGATGCCCACGTCGTTCACGCCCTCGTGCTGGCGAACCATGGTAAAGGTCGGACTGGTAATGCGGTCGCTCACGCCGAGTCCTCGGCCCACGCCTTGGACGAAGGTCGTTTTGCCCGCCCCGAGTTGGCCCGCCAGCAACACGATGTCCCCCGGACGCAACGCTCGGGCGAAGTCTTCACCGGCCCGCTGAGTCGCCGCCGCGTCGAGGCAGTAACGCCGCCAGCTCACTCGCTCTCCAAGAGACGGCGCAGCACCCGTAGATCCTCGCGCATGACCTCGACCACCCTCGGACCCCCACGCAACGCCGCCGCCGGGTGATAGGTGGGAAGTCCGCGAAGGGCCCCCGAGCGAAAGACGTGCCCGTGCACGCGACCGATGCCCGCGGGGTAGTTGAAGATGGCGCGTCCCGCCGTGTTACCCAGGGTCACGATGAACCGTGGCGTGACCGTGTCCAGTTGTTCGATCAGCCAGGGGCGACAGGTGTCGATCTCCTTGGGGGTGGGCGTGCGGTTGGCCGGGGGCCGGCACTTCACCACGTTGGTGACGTAGCACTCGTCTCGCGTGAGTCCGACTTCTTCGCTCAGAAGCGTGAAGAACAGCCGACCGCTCTGGCCAATGAACGGGGCGCCACCCTCGTCTTCGGTTCGCCCCGGCGCTTCGCCCACGATCATGAGGCGCGCGCTCAGGGGACCCGATCCGATGACCACGCGTTGGCGCGTCAGTGACAGGTCGCAGCGCGTGCAGGTCGACAGCCCCTCGAAATCGCTCACGACGTTTAGTCCACCACAACCCTCGAAACGCGAGGCCCGATGCGACTCAAGACCTCCCACGAGACGCTGTTCGCCCAGCGCGCCCACTCGTCGGCGCTGATGACCTCGTCGCCGTCGCGCCCGAGTAGCACCACGTCATCGCCGAGAGCGACCTCGTCGTCCCCCGCGTCGACCACCAACTGGTCCATGGTGACGTGTCCCGCGAGCGGGTAGCGCTTCCCCCTGATCAGGACCTCGGCGCCGCCCGCGAGCATGGCGCGGGGGTAGCCGTCGGCGTACCCGATGGGGACCGTGACGACGGTGGCGTCACTCTCAAGAACCCGTCGCCGACCGTAGCTGGGTCGCTCCCCCGCCGCGACTCGACGCACCGCGGAGACCCGCGAACGCAAGGTGAGGACGGGTTCTAAGTGCTGGCCTTTTTCTTCCAGCGCTCCGCCCAGCCAACTCTCGGGGAGGTAGCCGTACAGAGCGAGGCCGATGCGAACCATGGAGCGCCGGGCGCTCGGATAACCGAGGGCGCCCGCGGAGTTCGACAGGTGCAGCACCCTCGGCACCACGCCGCGATAGGTCAGGCGATCGACGATGTCGTCAAAGCGATCGATCTGCAGCCGGGTAAAGGCACGGTCGGCGGCGCTCGTACCCTCGGCCACGGCGAAGTGCGTGAACAGGCCCTCTACGTCGATGCTCGACGACGCGCGCAGGGTGTCGAGAACCTGATCCAGCGAGGCGGGCTCCACCCCCATGCGGTGCATGCCGGTATCGACCTTGACGTGCACGCGGTGCACGCCGCCGAACTGTTGCGCGCTGGTGATCACCGCCCGGGCCCCTTCGAGCGAGCCCACGCTCAACGTGAGGTCGCTCGCCAGGGCCTCAGCAATCTCCGGGCGCGAGACCTCGGCCAAGAGAAGAATGGGCCGGTCAATCCCGCCACAGCGAAGTTCCATGCCCTCATCCACCGTCACCACGGCGAGGGAGTCGGCGCCGGCGGCCAGGGCGGCGCGGGCGACGGTGAGCGCCCCGTGCGAGTAGGCGTCGGCCTTGACGACCGCACAGAGCGACGTCTCTCCCATGACCGCCTTTAAGGCACGAACGTTGTGAGCAATCGCGGACTGTGAAATCTCCGCCCGCGTCGGACGGTGCACACTCTCAGCGGGCACCGAGCTCCTCTTCCGACGTACCGATGACAAAGGCGGCGGCCAACTCGCTGGTGTGAGTGAGCGAGACGTGCAGCGACGTAATGCCCGCCAACTTGGCCAACTCGGTCGCCCTCCCGTGCAGCACCACGCTGGGCGCGCCGGAGTCGCTCAGCACCACTTCGATCGATCGCCACGGCGTGGCCCACAGCCCCACGCCGAACGTTTTGAGGACGGCCTCCTTCGCCGCGAATCGCGCGGCCAGGCGTTCGGGGCGAGCGTTCGCGTCGCGGCGCTCGCCTTCGGTGAAGAGACGCTGCGCCAAGCGGGGACGACGTCGAAGGGCCTGGTCAAAACGTCCGACGTCAACCAGGTCGATGCCGATCCCTTCGGTGGCCACTACTCCACCGTCACGGTCTTCGCCAGATTGCGAGGACGATCGACGTTGCGACCCAAACCTTTGGCCATGGCGTAGGCGAAGATCTGCAACGGCACGACGTCCACCATCGGGGTAAAGAGTGGCTCGGTCGCGGGCACGCGCAACACGTAGTCCGCCAAGGCGTCGATCGTCTCGTCGTCGTCCGTGGCGACGGCCACCACGGTGGCGCCGCGCGCTTTGACCTCGGCCAGGTTCGACAGCATCTTTTCGTGCAGAAAGAGATCAGTCGTCACGGCCACCACGACCACGCCCGGCTCAATCAGGGCTAGGGGCCCGTGCTTGAGCTCGCCGGCCGGATAACCCTCGGCGTGAAGATACGAGAGCTCTTTCAGTTTGAGAGCACCTTCGAGCGAGGTCGGAAATCCCACGTGGCGCCCGATGAAGAAGAAGTCGCGCGAGCCCAGAAGCTGCTTGGCCACATCTTCCACGTGAGCGCGGCGCTCAAGAGCGCGGCCGACTTGCTTGGCCACGTGGTTGAGACCCTTGAAGAGGGCGTCCACGTCGTGGGGGGGCAGCGTCTCGCGCAACTGGGCCAGACGCAGGGCCAGGACCTCGAGCGCCGCCACCTGAGCCACGAAGGCCTTGGTCGAGGCGACCGATACTTCGAGGCCCGCGCGGGTGTAGATGACGGCGTCGGACTCTC
Source organism: Acidimicrobiaceae bacterium (assembly GCA_025463285.1). Taxonomy (GTDB): domain Bacteria; phylum Actinomycetota; class Acidimicrobiia; order Acidimicrobiales; family RAAP-2; genus RAAP-2. The sequence goes on from JAOBWI010000072.1 coordinate 10,051, forward strand.
GGGCTAAGGACGAGCCCACGATGTTAGAGACGCCGACCACCCGGGCGCCTCGACGCTTCGCTTCTCGAATCGCCTGAATGGTGTCGATCGTCTCTCCGCTTTGCGAGACGCCAATGACCAGGGTGCCCACTTCGACGATGGGATCTCGGTAGCGGTACTCACTCGAGATGTCGACGTCGACGCCGACTTTGGCCCAGCGCTCGATGGCGTACTTGGCCACCTGACCGGCGTGATGCGACGTGCCCGCGGCCACGATCACCACGCGCTTGACCTCGCGCAACTCCTCGTCGGAGATCCGCATCTCGTCGAAAGTGATAGTGCCGTCTTTTCGGCGGCGATCAAGAAGCGTGGCGCGAATGGCCTCGGGCTGCTCGTTGATCTCCTTCGACATGAAGTCCTCGTGACCACCCTTTTCGGCCGTCTCCAAGTCCCAGTCGATGGAGAGCTGATGAAGTCGCACCGGCGAGCCTTCCAGGTCAATGGCTCGAAAGCCTTCGGGCCCCAGACGCACGATCTCGTCGTCGTTGACGGCGTAGAAGGCGGTCGCTCGATCGAGGATCGCTGGAATGTCACTCGCCAAGTAGGTGACCCCGGGCGCGGTGCCGACGATGAGGGGCGAGATGCGACGGGCGGCCACGATGACGTCGGCTTCGGTCGCGTCCATGGCCGCGACGGCGAAGGCGCCGCGCACGAGCAACAAACTCTCGCGCACGGCCTCCATGAGTTCTAACCCCTTGGCCCGCGACTCTTCGATCAGGTGCGCGAGAACTTCAGAGTCGGTGAGGGAGTTGAAGAGGTGTCCCCGGGATTCGAGTTGCTCTTGGAGTTCCGTGTGGTTTTCGATAATGCCGTTGTGAATAATGGCGATGTTGCCCGAACAGTCGAGGTGCGGGTGGGCGTTGATCGCTTCGGGAGCCCCGTGCGTGGCCCAGCGGGTATGGCCGATGCCGGACGCGAAACCCGATGGAGCGAGTTCACACTCGACCTTTAGGGCCTGGACCGATTCAGTACCGGAAGCGATGCGGGCCCGCCACGTCTCACCGGGGCGTACCAGAGCGATACCGGCGGAGTCGTAGCCGCGATACTCCAGGCGTGCCAACCCCTCGAGCAGCGTGGCCAGAGTGTCGGAGGATCCAACGACCCCGATAATGCCGCACATGAGTTCAGCCTAATGGGGTTGGACGGCTTCATCCTTTTGGGTGATGCTGCCTAGAGCGCCGGCCGGTGAGCTGGGTCCAGCCAGAGCACGTAACCCTACTCGTGGCCTTTTGGTGGTCTAAGTGAGTTACGCGCCGTACAGCGACTTCAGCCGTTCGGCGAAGACTTCAACGAACTCCGCATTGAGCGCTTCGATCATTACGCGCACCAGGGGCTCGGTTCCCGAGGGACGAACGAGCAGTCGTACGTCCTCGCGGTCCACGCCGTAGACCGCGAGGAGTTCGTTGAAGAGCGCTTGGACCACCTCGTCACTGAAGTGTTGCACCGAGACGCCAAAGAGCTCTTGGGGCACGCGGCGCCAAGCGGCACCAGCCAGCTCGGCCAGCGGTCCGCGACGCACGATGAGCTCACCCAAGAGCAGGGCCGTGAGGAGGCCGTCCCCGGTCGGGGCCAGATCGCGAAAGATGATGTGTCCCGACTGCTCACCTCCCAAAATCCACGACTTCTCCTCGAGGGCCAGGAGAACGTTACGGTCCCCCACGTCGGTCTCTTCGATCTCCACCTTGGCCGCGTCCAGCGCGCGGTATAGGCCGAGGTTGCTCATGGAGGTCACCACCACACCTCCGCAGAGGACGTCACGCTCTTGGCGGTCCAGAGCGAAGAGCACCATGAGATCATCCCCGTCGCGAATCGTTCCCTCGCTGTCGACGGCGATGAGCCGATCGGCGTCGCCGTCAAAGGCCAGGCCCACGTCCGCGCCGCTTTCGCGCACGGCCTCCACCAGGCTCTCGA
>JAOBWI010000100.1 GCA_025463285.1 Acidimicrobiaceae bacterium
ACGAGACCACGGTTCCCCAAGTGCGCGCCCCCGAAAGCGCTGGCAACACCGAAGAGCTCCTTTTGAAGCTCGGTATGACCTGGGATGACATCATCGATCTCAAAACTCAGCAGGTCATTACTTAATGGCTCCAGCGGCCATCGAGCGGAGCCGACAGGCGCAGGTTCTGTCACGACTGCACGACACAGTCCCCGCGCACCTTCGCACCATCGGTTGAGTCAGTTCAATATAAGGAGGGGAACGTTGGTCAGGCTTAGGAGGGATAGATACAGAACATTCGAGGAGTTTGAGAACCTGGCGGCTAAGCGGATACCAAGCTCCCTCTTTCGAGAGGTGTCCACGGGAAAAGGTCGCGGGATAACTGCTCGCAGAAACATCGAAGCGTTCGACGAGATCACATTCAGAGTCAGAGCCGGAGTCGGTTGGCCCGGTAAGAGGGAGCTGGCAACGACGGTTCTTGGCAAAGAGATCTCGATGCCCGTGCTGATTGGCCCGGTCGGCGGACTCAGGCTCATGCACCCAGATGGCGCCGCCGGCGCCGCCCGGGCGGCCTCGGCGGCCGGGACCATATGTACGATAAGCACGACGTGCGGGCACTCGCCTGATGAAGTCGCTGACGCCTCGGCGGGTCCACTTTGGCAACAGATCTACATGCTCCACGGCCGCGACGGCGCGCAAAAGCTTATCGATGCCGCCCAGCGGCGAGGATTCCACGCCCTGGTGTTGACCGTGGACCCCACGGCACCTCAGATCAATACAGTCCTACGGATAACGCCCAAGAACATTATCCAGTACGGACCTGAACTGGTGCGCCGCCCCAAATGGCTCGCGGGGTTCATCAAGGATGGGTTCCAGTTCGCCTCGGTCAATCAGATGATAGAAAAACAGACGCTCATTCCCACTCCACTTCAGGTGACATGGGAAGATTTCGCATGGATCCGCACTATCTGGAATGGTCCCTTGGTGGCCAAAGGGATCCTTCGCCCTGAGGACGCGCGGCGTGCCGTGGACGCCGGTGCGGACGCAATAGTTGTATCGAATCACGGTGGCATGGTTCTGGACGGGCTCCCGCCGACGATTCGCTGTCTGCCCAGCATCATCGACGAGATCGGCGGCGAAGTAGAGGTGCTGCTGGACGGAGGAGTTCGCCAAGGTGTTGACATCGTCAAGGCAATCGCGCTGGGCGCCCGCGCGGTTCTCATTGGACGCCCCTACATCATGGGGCTGTGCGCCGACGGCACCCGCGGCGTCAGTGCAGTACTAGAAAGCCTCCGAACCGAGATCGACCAGGCACTGGTCACCCTCGGATCTAGGTCTATCCACGACCTCGACCCTACCTACGTGGACGTGCCCTCAACGTGGGCGACTCCCGCTCGCCTTACGTAAGCGCAGGAGTTCAGAACCAGCCCTCGTCCATGTCGAGGGTGGTCGTGTCGAGCGAGCGGAGCAACGCCAGCTGGGGCGCCGTTCGCGGCAACTCGTAGCGAAAGAAGTACCGAGCGGCCTGGCGCTTGCCTTCGTAGAAGTCGCCTCCTCGAGCTTCGGTAGCGAGGAACTGCTCCAGCCATATCCAGCTCATGACCACGTGGCCCGCTGCTTCTAGGTAGACGGTGGCGTTGGCCAGCGTGATCGACGGATCACCCGCCTGCCATAAGGCCTTGGTGGTCGACACCACCTCGTTCCAGGCGGCCTGTAGTTGCGATGCCAGCGCGGCCGGCTCTCCCCCGGCTGCTATGGCCCTGGCTACGGTGGCCTCGATAGTCGAACCCAATAGCGGCAGACCCGCGCCGCCCTGCATGACGACCTTGCGCCCCAGGAGATCGAGAGCCTGAATACCCTGGGAGCCCTCATGAATTAGGTTCAGTCGATTGTCGCGGTAGTGCTGCTCAACGTCGTAGTCGCGGGTGTAGCCGTAGCCGCCATGGATTTGGATGGCCAGGCTATTCGCCTCCAGGCACCACTGGGAGGGCCAACTCTTCGCTATGGGAGTGAGGACCTCCAACAGGAGATGCAGCTGCGCCGCCTCGGCTTCGCTTTCGGCTGTCTTCTCCTCGTCGACCAGGCGAGCGCAGTACAGGACCAGGGCCAGCGCGCCCTCGACGTAGGACTTCTCGGCCAGAAGCATGCGCTTAACATCGGCGTGAGCGATGATGGGAACCGGCGGGGACTCAGGGTCTTTGAGCCCCACCGGGCGGCCCTGCAGACGAGTGCGGGCGTATTCCAGCGACTTGAGATATCCGGTGTAACCCAGTGCGGCCGCACCAGCACCGACTCCGATCCGTGCCTCGTTCATCATGTGGAACATGTAAGCCAAGCCTTGGTGCGGTGCACCCACGAGTTCACCGATCGCCCCCGATCGGCCGTTGGGCTGGTGCACGCCCTCGCCGAAGTTGAGCAAGGTATTGGTGGTCCCCCGGTGTCCCATCTTGTGATTTAGGCCGGCCAGCACCACGTCGTTGCGGGTTGATGAGTGGCCCGACTCGTCGACCAGGAATTTGGGCACGATGAACAGCGACAACCCTTTCACTCCCGGGGGGGCACCGGGAATCTTGGCCAGCACCAAATGGACAATGTTCTCGGTCAGCTCGTGGTCACCCGCCGAGATCCACATCTTGTTTCCGAAGAGGCGGTAGGTCCCGTCTTCTTGGGGCTCGGCCCGTGTCGTCACATCGGCCAGGGAGGAGCCGGCCTGGGGCTCCGACAGGCACATGGTCCCGAAGAAGCGGCCCTCGACCATCGGGCGCACGTAGCGCTCGATCTGATCGAACGAACCGTGCGCCAGCAGAAGGTTGGCATTGGCCAGCGTGAGGAACGGGTACCCGAAGGTGGCGATGTTGGCCGCCTGCAGCCAAGCGAAGCAGGCCCGGGCCACCACGTCGGGCAGCTGGCCGCCGCCCACCGACTCGTCCATGCTGGCCGCGATGAGACCCGTCTCAGCCAAGACTTTGAGTGCTGCCCCTATCTCGGGCGCCACGTGGACGCGCTCGCCATCGAAGGTCGGCTCCTGGGCGTCGTTGATCTTGTTGTGAGTCGCGAAGTTCTTGGTGGCCACGTCTTCCGCGAGGTCGAGCACCGCATCGAAGGTGTCTCGAGAATACGCGGCAAACCGGGGGCGCTTTGTGAGAGCTTCGGCATCCAACCACTCGTAGAGTAAGAATTCGAGATCTCGACGCGATAATAGTTGAGACTCCACCGCTAAGCCCTTCTTCCTCGCTCCCCCACCTGGTACATCACCGAGCAGAATCATAGCGTCGGCGCTACTTCGGCCTGCCGTTGATGATCTCGGGCTGGCACGGGTGGGTACAAGACGCCGGACTGGCGGTCTCATTTGCGATCAGCAGCCGCTCAACTGGTTCTGACCGACTTCGTATGTGAGACTTTGGTATGAGCATTCTCAATCGGTTTAGTTTGGACGGCAAAGTCGCCATTGTCACGGGTGCCTCTTCTGGACTTGGGGTAGCCTTCGCCACTGCGTTGGCTGAAGCTGGTGCATCGATTGCGGTCGGTGCGCGACGATCCAGTCGACTATCCGAAACGAAGGAAAAAGTGGCCGAGACCGGCGCTCAAGTACTCGCCGTCGTCTCCGATGTCAGTGTTCCCGAAGACTGCGACAATCTGGTAGCCGAAACGATGCGCACCTTCGGACGGGTCGATATCTTGGTCAATAACGCCGGGATCGCCACTGCCGTTCCAGCCATCCGCGAGAACCCTGATCAATTTCGCGAGATCGTTGAGGTCAACCTCATGGGGTCCTATTGGATGGCCCAGGCGTGCGGCCGAGTGATGCAACCGGGCAGCTCCATTATCAACATCGGGAGCGTGCTCGGTCTGACTACCGCCGGCTTGCCACAGGCTGCCTATTCGGCGAGCAAGGCAGCCGTCATGGGGCTAACTCGCGACCTGGCACAGCAATGGACGGGGCGCAGGGGCATCCGGGTTAATGCAGTAGCTCCTGGATTTTTTCGTACGGAGATGACGGATGAGTACCCAGACGGATATGTCGAATCGGTAGTTCTTCCACGAGTGCCCGCTGGCCGAACTGGCGAGATGCAAGAGTGTGCCGCCGTCGTAGTATTCCTCGCCAGCGAGGCCTCCTCTTACATTACGGGTGTCGTGCTACCCGTGGACGGTGGAATGTTGATCACGTGAACGCGTCCAAAAGATGGCGCGAGCGTCTTCGAAAGTGGCATCTTGGCGCGCTGAGCCGGTGCCCAGGAACCTGAGCTGATCCGAACCGAGAAGTACCCGATGATTCCTTAGACGAAGGACAGGTGGCCGTTCAATCGTCCGTGCTGTTCCTTGGTCCCCGCCATTGCCGCCGCGTACCACCACGATGCCATCGTGCCGCTCTCATCGCTTCTCGTTCCGGCTTTGATCGCGGCTGATTTCAGTGGCGGACTCGATGTCGTTCGTAGAACCGCATCGTCCCGCACTCACTCAGGACGTTGCAGTACGAAGTCTCTTACCTTCACTCCGAGACAGCTAATGCGAGATCCCGAATAACTCAGAACGACGCGCTAAATGGCTTGTGAACATCTCCCCGCGGGAACAAATCAAGCTCGGGCGGCGTCAGAACACTCTCGGCTCGCAGTCCTTTTTCCGTGGCGATAGAACTCAAAAGGTCGAGGTCGAAACCATAGACGTCCACAGCGTTATACCCGAGCAAGCGACGCGCCTCCTCGAGAGGAACGTGCTCTGCTCCCAATGTGGCCCGGAGATATTCCTTGGTGGTCTCGAGCAACGTTCCCTCATGGTGGGGGAAGTCCATTCCGAGCATCATCTTCTCCATGCCTATTTCATGGCGTGCGGCAACCTCTGCTTTCGAGAAAATTGACGAACCAATGAAACACTGCCGTTCGAAATATTCGCTCGGCTTCAACGGAAGCAGGTCATGGAAGTCGGTTCGGAAGTAGCTGGCGTCGTACACGTAATCCCAATCTCGCAGCACCCCAACCACCCAACTCGATCCCAACTCAGTGAACACAACCTTGAGATTCGGGTGCTTCTCCAGCACGCAACCATAGATGAGATGGCTGAGGATGTTGTGAGCAAAGAACATGTGCTGGGGAATGAACATGCGGTACGCGCACGCCGGATGTGGAGCATCAGGAAAGAAGATCGGCACATTAGAGGTTGAGGAAAAGCCCGCGTGGCTATTGACAACCATGTTCAGGTCCTCAAGCGTTTGCCAGACCGGCTCATAGACGGGAGAGTACAAGGGCATTTTCGGATCAAAGTTGGGCAACACGATGCCCTTGAATCCTGCTTCATGCGCCCACTTAATATCAGCGACAGCATCGTCCACGCCCATCTGCCAACTAACAGCAGCCATGCCAGCAAAGCGTCCAGGCGCAACGCTCATGAAGTCCACGAGCCATCGATTGTAGGCACGCATCCCTGCCTGCCTGTGCTCTTCATCGACGGCTGGGATACCGAGGGCTGCGGCCATCCCTTCGTTGTACAGCTGAAATGGGAGGCCAAAGTCAGGAAAGAGGACCTCGGCGGTCACGCCTTCATGTTCCTGCTCCTTCAGGCGCCGACGAGAGTCCGGGTAGCCGTTGACACGGTCCGTGGCCACCATCTTTTCATTCCACTCATCGATGAACTCGCCGTCCACTCGCATTTTCAACGCAGGCAAATCGAAATTGCGCGCTCCGTGCTGGTCCCATTCGACCAAGAAATCGTCGAACTCATCACGGTACTTCTCGTCCAGATATGGCCTGTAATCGGCCATCAGCGCACCGGCATGTCCGTCGCTCGAGATGATCACCAAGGCATCGTTGTCCATTTGTCCCCTCTTTTCCTTACTAGGAACGACGGCCCTAAACTTCAACGCCGTCCTCATTGCACTATAGCTACTTCCGGTTACCCCTGCAACAAAGCGGGGCGTGACTCGACTCAAACTTATTGCAAATTGCAGGTAACGAGAGCGTCTGAGAAGACCCTTTGTCGCACTTACGGTTGTCGGGTTAACAGGCTCGCTCACCCAACCACTCCGCCACCAAAGAGAGTTCTGTGACGCCCCTCCCGAAGAGAGATCCGGCGCCCGGAAGCGGGAGCGTCGTCACGTCGCCTACTTACATCAGTGACGCGCACTAACTGCTCGATATGCCGACACCAACGAGACCTCGCTGGACGCGATCATCGTCTTCGTCGACCTCTAACCGGCCCACGCGTGGCCCACGTCCCGACAGCCAACTCCATGGCAAAGGTACCGCTCGCCATCACGGGGGCGAGCCTCGCCGTGGCTCGTTCGCCCCTGGTCGCCGCGAACACCAGGTAGTCACCAGTCAGGTCTGGCGTCGGGCGTTCATCGCCCACGGGCACGCGGCTGGCGAGCGCCGATGTTTTTCTCAAGGATCGCGCGAGGGATGCAGGCATACTGGAACCATGGAAAAATTGAGTTCCGCCCACCACTGGCTCTGCGACATGGACGGCGTGCTCATCAATCACGGCCACATGGTGAAAGGAGCGGACGTCTTCCTCGAACGACTGCGTTCGCAGGAGAAGGGATTCCTCGTCCTCACCAACAACGCACTCTTTACCCCCGGGGAGATCCATGACACCCTGGCCCGCCTCGGCATCAACGTCACGGAAGAGGAGTTGTGGACGTCCTCACTCGCCACCGCGCAGTTCCTCCACGGACAGCGCCCCAAGGGACGTGCCTTCGTGATCGGCGAGGCCGCGATTCACGACGCGCTCAGTGACGTGGGCTACGTCGAAGACGCACAGAATCCCGACTACGTCGTCCTCGGCGAAACCTGGACGTACAACTTCGAGGACATCACGACCGCCGTTCGTCTCGTTGAGCGCGGGTGTTCGTTCGTGGTCACCAATCCCGAGACCTACGGCACCTCCCCCGAGGGACTCCTCCCGGGCTCGGGCGCCTTGGCGGCACTGATTCAAAGCGTGACCAACGTGAGGCCCTACTTTGTGGGCAAACCCAACTCCGTGATGATTCGCGACGCGCTCAATATTCTTGGCGCCCACTCCAAGTCAACGGTCATGGTCGGCGACCGCATGGACACCGACATTCGCGCCGGCGTGGAGGCCGGCGTCGATACGGTTCTCGTGCTCTCGGGCGTCACGCGACGAGACGACGTCGCTCGCTACGCCTACCAACCCTCTCGGATCGTCGACTCCATTGCCGATCTCATTGACGAGGCGTAACTCGTCTCACATGGCGGTCTGTCGCAGGGCCAGCAAAAATGACTCCGCCCAGTCGTACACGTCGCGGCGGTAGGTCTTTCGACGCATCCGCGACATGCGATCGCGAGCCTCTTTGGGTCCCGCGTTCACCGCGAGGCGGATCGCTTCCTTGACGCCCTCTAGGTCGTGGGGGTTTACCATGAACGCACCGCGCAGTTCGGCCGCCGCACCGGCAAACTCGCTCAACACCAGCCGGCCCGTGAGGTCACTGCGGCACATCACGTATTCCTTGGCCACGAGATTCATCCCGTCGCGAAAGGGCGTCACGATCATCACGTCGGCCGCCAGATAGAGCGCTACGAGTTCTGCGAAGGGCAAGTTCTGGTGAAGGTAGTGAATAACGGGGTTGCCGACTTGTCCGTGCTCACCATTCATCTCGCTGACCGCTTGTTCTAGGTTGTGGCGTTCGCGTTCGTAGTGAGCGTCGGTCTCGCGACTGGGCACGGCCACTTGAACCATGACGTGTTTCCCGGGCTTTAGCGAGCCATCTTGAAACATCTCCGAGACGGCCTTGATACGTTGCTGGATGCCCTTGGTGTAGTCAAGGCGATCGACACCCAGCAGCACCACTTCGGGATCACCGAGGTCCTTTCGAATCTCCGCCGAACGAGCGCGGATCGCGGGATCGTGGGCGAGCTCGACAATCTGATCAGAGTCGACGGAGATAGGAAAGGCGCCCACGCGAATCGAGCGACCTTCAAAGTCAAGGAGCGAGTCCGTGCCCGTGGCGGAAGATTGGCGTCGCGCCATGCGCGAGAAGTTCGAGGCCGCCTGAGTGACCTGAAAGCCAATGAGGTCGGCACCGAGTAGCCCGGCCAAGATGTCGCGGCGCCACGGCAACTGCATGAATAGCTCGATCGGCGGAAAGGGAATGTGCAGAAAAAAACCGATGCGCACGTCCGGTCGAAGTTCGCGCAGCATTCGAGGCACCAGTTGCAGTTGATAGTCGTGAATCCACACGGTCCCGTTCAGCGCCACGTTGTCGGCGACGGCTTGGGCGTAACGCATATTCACTTGGGAGTAGGCCTGCCACCAGTGCCGATGAAAGGTGGGGGCTCGAATGGCGTCGTGATACAGGGGCCAGAGGGTGGCGTTGGAAAAGCCGAGGTAGAAGTTCTCGTACTCATCTTCGGTGATGTTGAGCGCCTTTAGACGTATTCCTTCGTAACTCGGAGGCACATTTTCGGGCTCGGTGGTACCGGGCCATCCGATCCACAGCCCGTTTCGATTTTGCAACACCGAGGTCAGTGCCGACACCAAACCGCCGGGGCTCGGACGCCAGTCGTCGCTCCCGTTGTTGGGGGAGTGATGAACGGGCAGGCGATTGGCGGCCACCACCAGTTGCGCCTTCGTTGTATCGCGCGCGCGGGCCCGACCCCTAACGACCGACTCTGCCTGCTGCGTGGCTTGTTCCACCATGGTTTCTACCTGATCAAAAACCTAGTGGCTCTCAGACGGCGTTGTGAGAGCTTTGCAACGTCATGCGGGGAGCGTTTGGTCACTCGTCAGGCAATGGTAGTGCTGCGCTCGTCTTTTCCAGCCGCGTTCCACCAACTCGGCGAACCGGCCTGGCCGATCAGAGTCTCGTTCGCGCGCTGATCGGCCTCAATCACGTGCAGAACGGCGTTAATCAGCGACAGGTGCGTCAACGCTTGAGGAAAGTTGCCAAGATGACGTGCCGTCTTGGGGTCGAGCTCTTCGCCGAAGAGTCCGAGGGCACTCGCGGAACCTACCAACTTCTCACAGTGCGTGCGGGCTCGTTCCAGCTCGCCGATCTCGACCAGTGCGGACACCAGCCAGAACGAACACACGGTAAAGGTTCCTTCGTTCTCGCCCCACATACCGTCATCGGTCGTCTGAGTGCGGTAGCGATAGACGAAGGCGTCGTCGCTGAGTTCGTCGGCGATCGAGAGGACTGTCGTTCGAATTCGCTCGTCCTGGGCGGGCAGAAATCCCATGAGGGGCAGCAACAACAGCGACGCGTCCAACTCGTTGGAACCGTAGAACTGAGTAAAGCCCCCTTGGTCGCCGAGGGCCTTTTCACAGATATCCGCGTGAATCTCTTGGGCTGCGCTCCACCACGCGTCGGCCCGGTCACGCTCACCACGAAGCGCGGCCAGTCGCGCCCCCCGGTCGGCCGCCACCCAGCACATCACCTTGGAGAAGGTGAAGTGCTGAGGCTCACCTCTCACTTCCCAAATACCGCGATCGGGCTCTTTCCAACAGCCGAGCGCCGTCTCCACCGCCTGGACCACAATGCGCCAGGACCGCTCGCTCAGGGAGTCGCGGGTGCGGGTGTGTTCAAAGACGCAGTCCACGATGGCGCCGAGGATGTCGAACTGGATCTGGTTGTACGCGGCGTTTCCGGTGCGCACGGGACGACTGCCGCCATAGCCGGTCAAGTGATCGAGTTCCAGTTCGGTGGGAATCTCATCGCCGTCGACCGGGTAGAGAACTTGGAGGTTGGCGCGAAGTCGCTTGCGCCCCGACATCACGCCGCCCGGCGGCTCGAGGACGTCGCCGAGGAAGGCCAAGAAGTCGTCGGCCTCGGTGTCAAATCCGAGGGCGTGCAAAGAGCGCAAGGTGAAGGCGGAGTCGCGAACCCAGGTGTAGCGATAGTCCCAGTTCCTAGCACCCCCGAGGGACTCCGGCAGCGAGGTCGTGGGGGCAGCCAATAATGCGCCGGTGGGAGCGTAGGTCAGCCCTTTCAGCGTGAGCGCACTGCGCTGGAGAAACTCCCGCCACGGGTGGTCGGGGAAGCGTCCGCCGTCGATCCAGTCGCGCCAAAATCGGCTCGTCTCGGCCCGACACGTATCGACCTCCGCTCGTGAGGACGGCGGCGGAGCGTCCGACCAACTTAAGACCACGAAGGACGTCTCGCCTTCGGTGAGGCGGTGGCGGGCGCGAACGGCGCGACCCTCGATGCCGAATCGCATGTCGCCCGTGAGGGTCAGACCCGGAAAGTCCTGGTTGGTCGTTTTCACTTGGTGATACGCGGTGCCTTCATACTCCCACTCGGCGTCCACGCGTCCGTAGTCGTAGGAGGGTTCGCAGTTAAGAAGGATGTCCACGCTGCCGTGAAGGCAGGTCGCTGTTCGCACCAGCACGTGCTTCGCGTCGAAGTCTCCCGGCGTGCGCTTGTGGTGACTCGATCGCTCCCCCGTTCGGTACCAGGGCGCCACCGCTAAAAAGTCGTTCACGATCAGCCAGCCGCTGCGGGTCTGCCAGGTGGTAGCGAGCACCATGGTGCCCGGCACGTACTGACGGTGCGCGGGCACTGCGCTGTCGACGGGCGCTAAGCGAAAGGAGCCGGCGGCGCGGTCGAGAATGGTGCCAAAGACGCTCGGGCTGTGCGGCTCGGGAATGCAGAACCACTCCACCGCGCCGGTCGGCGCGATGAGGCAGCTGTTCTCGCAGTCCGACAGAAACGCGTAGTCCGCGATGGGCGGAAAGATGGTCTCGAGGGTGTCTTGGTTGGGGATCCCCCGCATCGCCGCCTCACCCAGACGAGAGTTGGTGAGGGGCTGGGGCCGACGCGGCCACAGACCGATCTGATGGTCAAGAGCCCGTACTGAGTGATGTGATTCTCTCGCCATGTGGCCACCTTTAGAACGCGCAACAAGCCGCGACGGTGCCCCGACGTCGTCGACCCTGCTGTGTGGATCCCAATTTAGTAGACCACGTCGTGAATTCGCGGCCAGCGCATGGTCTATTCGATGTGAAGCGACCCGGCCGAGCGAATCGTACGAATGATAGACATTTCGTCATCATGACAAGTGAGTGTGCACGAGCCTCGGGGGGTGGGGCGTGAGCGTGTGGGTACGCGTGGTCTGCGGAGTCGCCGGACTCGCCGTAGAGCTCATAGTTCTTGACGCGGCCATTCGGACGTTTCTCCTGCCCCGGGTGGCGAATGTCACCTTTAGTCGCCTCAGCGCGCGCGGGGTCGGACTCATCTTCAACTGGCTGGCCCGATCGAGCAAGGAGTACTTGACGCGCGATCGCATTCTCTCGATGTTCGCGCCCTTCGTCCTACTGACCTATCAGGCAATGTGGCTCGGAATGAGCTGCGTGGCCTTCGCCCTGCTCTTCATCGCTGGCGGCGTGTCGAGCTTCGCCCACGCCTTTTCTCTCTCGGGCTCATCGCTCTTCACCTTGGGGGTGACCGCGGCGCACGGGGGAACCCTCTCTCCCCTAGAGTTCGTCGAAGCGGCAGTCGGGCTGACCTTGCTGGCCCTGCTCATTGCTTTTATCCCGACTCTCTATCAAGCCTTCCAGCGCCGCGAGTACTCCGTGTCGCGTCTGTCGGTGAGAGCGGGAATACCGGCGACGCCCTGGGGTGTGCTCGAAATCGCGCAGAGCGTCGAGTCGTACGAGCGCCTCGACGAACTCTGGCGGGAGTGGGAACAGTGGTTCATCGACGTCGGCGAGACGCACACCACCCTCATCATCTTGAACTACTACCGTTCGCCGAACCCCAAGCAGACGTGGATCGGCTCGGCGGCCACGGTCCTCGACGCCGCGGCCATCTTCCAAGCGGCCGTGGACGTTAGACCGTCGCCCACCGCAGGCCTGTGCATTCGATCGGGCTGGCTCACTCTTCGTCGGCTCGCCGACTACTTCAAACTTCCCTACCCGGTAGATCTCACGCAGCCCATTGAGATCGCCATCACCCGCGACGAGTTCGACATCGTGTTAGCGCGACTCGAGCGCAGCGGCGTTCCCCTCGTCAGTGATCGCGACGCCGCGTGGCGCGACTTCGTTGGTTGGCGCGTGAACTACGACGCCATTATTGAGGCGCTGTACGTGCGATTCACCTGTCCGCGCATTGCCTGGCACAAAGCGGCGGCCGACCCGCTCGTGGGGCCGAGCAACCAACGAAGCGGGTAAGTCGCATCACGGAGTCACGGAGTCCCTGAGTCGCTGGGTCACTGAGTCGATTGACTCTTTGCGATCTCGTCGCGCGCCGCTTGAGCGATTTCGCTGCCCAGAAATGCGTGCCCACCTATCCCCCAGCCTCCCTCGGGCGACTCGGTGATCAACACCCACGTGCGAGTGCTCAACGTCGAGTCCCCGGCGGCACCGGCCACGATCTCCGTGAGTTCCTTGACGACGCCCAACTGCTTCTCTCGGTCTAAAACACCCACCGGAGTGAGGACCTGAACTCGAACGTAGTTACTCTCGCCGGCGGCGTTTCGAATGGAGTCGTTCGGCATCTCGTGTATGAACGCCGCCGTATTAGTGCGAAACAGCGAGATTGGGGGAACCTTCTCCCAGCGCATGACGGCGTTCGCCAAGTCCCGGGCCAACGCGGCTCGATCCTCGAACAGTCCCGCGGTGGCGTACACGTCGATCATTGGCATGATGTCTTACCTCCATAACTATGACGCTCGTCATATGGTCTCCCGTGACCGTACTCTATGACAGTCGTCATTGTCAAGGAGTCGCATGGAAAACGAGAGTCGCGCCAATATGGTTCGAAGCGCCGCGTCCCTCATCAGCGAACACGGCGTCAACGCGACCTCCTTCAGCGACGTCCTCGCCGACAGCGGAGCACCCCGAGGTTCCATTTATCACCACTTTCCCGAGGGCAAGAAGCAACTCACCGAAGAGGCGATGGCGCTGACCTCAGAGAGAGTGCTCACGTACTTGCGCTCCGGCGTGGGAACCACTCCCCTTGAGGTGCTCGATCACTTCGTCTCCTTGTGGAGAGCCGTCGTGGTCTCGACGAAGGCAACTCGGGGGTGCGCTATCGCGGGGGTCGCGGTGGACGGGCCCGACGAGGGCGTCGATCTCATGAGAAAAGCCCGCGACATCTTTCGCTCCTGGGCCTCGTTGCTCGCCGAGCAGCTACGTGCCGTCGGGCTGGCGAGCGACGACGCCCACGACGTCGCCCGCACCTCCCTCGCGACGATGGAAGGTGCCCTCATTCTCTGTCGCGTGGAAGGCAACGTCGAACCCCTGGACGTGGCGGCGAAACAACTGCGCTCCCTCGTAACGGCGCGCCGTCCTCCTTCCTAACCGCCGTCCGCCTCGAGCGTGGGCGCCGGCACCATTTCGAGTCGCGCGGCCTCGAGCTGGCCTTTGCGTCCGCGGAGTTGGAGCGTAACGAACACCACCGTCAAGCCCACCAACCCGGTCGCTACCGCGTAGGACACTCGAAAGCCCGGAGTCAGCGAGCGATGGGCGCCCTTCGACACGGCCGACGCGATGGTGGCTAAAACCGCGAGTCCCACCGCCGAGCCCACCTGCTGACTGGTATTGAGCAGTCCCGCGGCGATGCCCTGCTCCCCGAGCGCCACCCCGGATGTCGCCGCGATCGAGGCCGCCGGGAAGGCTAGTCCCACGCCAAAGGCGGTGAAGAGAAGCCCCGGCAACACGTACTGCCCGTACGTGCCGTGAGCGGACAAGTGGCACAACCAGAACTGGCCGACGGTCATGCTGGCCAGTCCGAACAACAGCGTGAGTTTGACCCCGAAACGTTTCACCACGCGCCGAGCGAGTTGCGAGGCCGTCATCATCACCATCAACGTGGCCGGCAAGAAACAGACCCCGGTCAGGACGGGTTCCAAGTGCAGGACACGCTGCATATAGAGCGAGGCAAAGTAGGCGTAGGCCACCAGGATCCCTCCCATGACGATCATGGTGCCATTACCCGCGCGTCGCGTTCGATCCGTCAACAGATTCAGCGGCACCATCGGCGCGCTCGAGCGGCGCTCGACGATCGCAAAGGCGGCGCCACACACGACGGAAACTGCGAGAACGATGATCGTCACGGCCTGAGAAAATCCGTGCTGCTCTCCGTAGCTGAGGCCAAAGATGAGCGACGCGATGGAGACCGTGATCGTCGACGCACCGAGGTAGTCGAGGCGAACGGACGTGGTGGGCGTCTCGTGGCGCAAGGTGCGTGGAATAGCGGCCAGCAGCACCGCCACGATCGGAAGATTGATGAGAAAGATCGCGCGCCAGTCGACGTACTGGGTGAGGACCCCGCCGAGGACCACCCCCGCCGCCGCTCCTCCCGCGGCGGCGGCCTGCCAGAGTCCCAGCGCGCGCACTCGCGACGGACCTTCGGCGTTACTGGCCGTGAGCAGCGAGAGCGCGGCCGGGGAAATTAAGGCGCCGCCTATGCCTTGGACGATGCGTGAGACGATCAACATGATCGAGTCTTGGGCAATGCCGCAAGTTAGAGAGGCCACCGCGAAGATCACAAGACCCGCGACGAGAAGTCGCCGTCGACCAAAGAGATCGCCCGCTCGACCACCTAAGAGCAACAGCGAGCCGAAAGTGAGTGCGTAGCCCGTCACGATCCACTGGAGGTCGGCGGTCGCGAAGTGCAGTTGGCGCTGAATAGTGGGGAGCGCCACGTTGACGATACTGAAGTCGAGAGTGAGCACGAACTGGGCCGTGCAGAGCAGTGACAAGAGCCCGTTTTCCGAAGGACTTTTGAAGGTCGCCGGTGCTCCCGATGTGTTCACGCGCTACTTTCTTCACCCACGGCGAGTCGGCTCGGTGAATGGTTCCGTTACAAAATGTAGTCCGGCGTGATGGACGGACTTTCGAATCAGAAGGACACCACCACGAGATACTCTGAGGTGAACGTCTCAAGGTGGGAGCAACTATGGACCAGGCACGAGCGACAGAGCTCCTCAAAACCGAGCGTTCGGAAGTCCTCGTTCTTCTCAATGGGGTGAGCGCCGCGCGAGACAACGATCGAGAGGGCGCTAACGAACCGGGAGACATGGCCGACTCCGAGGAGTCTTTGACCGACGAAGAGCAAGAGAGCGCGGTGGCCGAGGGACTTCGCCTCCGACTGGCCGCCATCGAGCGCGCCCAGCAACGTCTTCGTGACGGCACGTACGGTCGATCCATTCGCAGTGGAGAGCCCATACCCGACGAACGTCTCGAGGCCGACCCGGCGGCCGAACTCACGGTCGACGAGGCCTTAGAGCCATAAATGGTTTCGACCGTTCGCGGGGGCTCCGCCAAGTGTCACTTCATCAAAGTCGATGAACAACGAACGTAAGTGAGTGGGCCCGGGACGACTCATCTAAATCCTCGGCGTAGACCCCAAGGGTTCAGTGAGCGCATACGAGAAACAGAGGTGCGCGCGGAGAAATGCCTTCGAAGTAGTTAGGCGACCACCGTGTTAAAGTCCCACGCCGAGAGCCTTGAGCGCGGAGAACTGGGGCCAATCTTCCATCGAGAAGCTTGAGATCGCGAAGGCGAGTGCGCCCTCGGCCACGGCAGCCATCTTCTTCTCGAAGCGGCGATCAACCGAGTCGAACAGTGACGCCAAGCGAGTGTAACTACAGGTAGCGCGCGAACCGGAAACAGCGTTTCTAACAACATCGAGCACACCGTGAAATGCTTCGTGCGGCAAAGCCACCCTCCGAGATCTCAACACGGTCTGGGCATGAGGCAGCAGGACATTCTTGACTTAGTGTGTCGGTCCGGTAGGATCACCAACCAAATCGACTGGTTGGCCGCATGGGGGAAGTGGAAGTGCCGACAAATCTTCGAAGCAGTAGGACGGGGGGTTGACGTGGACGAGAAAACTTTGGAAGCACTGGCGAGTGAGTTCGATCAGGGCGCCGAGGGTATGGGGGAGAATCCGTATGAGGTTTGGGCGCAGCTTCGGACGAGCGAAACTCCGTTGCATAGCGATCAGCTTGGCGGGTTTCATATTCTTTCCAGGTATGAGGATGTCCGAGCGGCGGCCGTGGAACATCGCCGATTCATTTCCGGAGAAGGTATCCTTCTGCCCCCGATGCCTGGCACTCTTTTCGCGCCGCTCGAATATGATCCTCCCCTACAAAAGGAACTTCGGTCTCCGATAAACGAGATGCTGGCGCCTGCGAAGGTTCGGGAAATGGAGCCATGGATTCGGGATCGTGCTAAAGAACTTCTTGGCCGGCTCAGGGGCAAGTCGGAAATAGACCTCGTCGATGAATATACTTCTCCCCTCCCTGGCTTGATTGCTATGCAACTGCTGGGATATCCGGATGAAGATAGAGCCCAGCTTGGCCAATGGATTTATGAATCGGAGGCGTACCGCGTGACCGATCCGGCCAGGGCAGTGGCTAGCTATCACGCCGTTAGCGAGTATCTTGCTGCGGAACTCATCAGGCGGCGCAGCGCTCACGAGGAGGGAAGCGACGACCTGATTGACAAGCTGCTCGATCTACGGGTCGAGGATGGCCGTCTTCTCACGGACGGCGAGATGCTCGGGCTTTACCTGAATCTGACTTTCGCTGGCCTGGGTACAACGACGGGTGCGCTCAGTATGGCGTTGCATTACCTCGCTTGCCATCAGGATGCGCAACAAATGTTCATCAATGAGCCAGCGAAGTTGCCCGTCGCTATAGAGGAGTGGCTACGGGTGTACACGCCGAATACTGCCATTTCGCGCGTGGTATCAGAGGAGACGGATATCAAGGGTTGCGTCATGAAGCCGGGCGACAGAGTCGCACTCCTCTGGGGCTCCGGAAACATGGACGAGTCGGAATTCCCGGATGCTTCGAATGTGTTGCTTGAGCGGACTCCCAACCGCCACCTGGCCTTTGGTGTTGGAGCCCACCGATGTGCGGGTTCGCACCTCGCCCGAGCCACGCTTCGCATCGGCATTCACGAGGTCCTCTCGGAGTTTGGGCAGTTCGAACTCCAATCGCCATCTGCGGGCGTGTGGGAACACCACGGCTTCGAGGCTCGAACCATGTCCCACTTGCCGGTACGGAGGGTTTCATAATGCGGGTGAACATCGATCCAGAAAAGTGCCAAGGCCACGCGCGGTGCGCCGAAGTGTCGAGCCTCTTCGTCCTCGGTCCGGAGGGATTTGTGCTTCCGCGAGACGTGATCGTCCCTGACGGCATGGAATCTGAGGCGCGCCAGGCAGTTACCGCGTGTCCCGAACGTGCTCTGAACGTGGCGTCGGACTAATCGCTAGTGATCAACCGCTGGGCGGGTGACCCGCCGTCGTATGCGGCGGATGGAACCCTTTTTCGTACTTGGAGTGCGACAGGACCTTCAAGGGTAAATGACCCTAGCCCGCCCAGTTACGCCAAGATGCGCCGCTCTAAGCCTTGGTTTATCTCGACGCAGCGGACTTTTGTCCGGCAGCCTTTTTATATATGAAAGAGTCTTCATCGTTTGGATCTCTTGATACGGAGGGAGCAGTGTGGTGGAGAATAGCCCCGGGGCGGTGAGCCACAAAGAGGCGGTGACGTGGATTCTGACTCGGGAATGACGGTGTCGGCACTGGGTGCCACGTTCCGAGAGGTGGTGGAAAATGGCCGAGGGCGCGCTGGCCTAGTCCAGCTCCTGGATCTGTCTGGTCGCGCGGCAATCATTACCGGTGGCGGTGGACCGGGGCTTGGACGCGGATGCGCCGATCGATTGGCGCGCCAAGGCGCATCGGTATTGCTGGCTGATGTTTCCGATCAGGTTGAGGACGTCGCGATGGCGTTGCGTCGGAGTTACGACGTGCCAGTGGTGACGGTCGTCGCGGATGTGACAAGCGACCACGGCGTCCAGCAGGTGATGCTTCGTTGTCGAGAAGAGCTGGGGAGTGTCGACATCTTGGTCAACAATGTTGGCGGTGGTGGGAGCGGCGTCTTTGTCGAGCAGTCGATGGAAGAGGTCCTGGCAATCGTCGATCGAAATCTGGTGGCGGCGCTTCGCTGCACACACGCCGCCGCTCGCATCATGGTCGCCCAGTCAACTGGCGGGGCCATAGTTAACGTAGCATCGACCGGAGCTTACCTAGCGTGGACAGGGACTCCGATCTATGGCGCGTGTAAGGCCGCCATCATCTCACTGACGGCCAACCTCGCTCAGCAATTAGCGGGGAAAGGCGTGCGGGTGAATGCTATCTCCCCAGGGACGCTCGCGAGCGACCGCTCGATCTCGGTGCTCGAGCACCCCGATCAGTACCCGGAATATGTGGAGGCGATTGCGCGATCGGTGGAACGGATCATCACTAGGCGGCCAGCGACGGCCGAGGAGATCGCTGACGTGGTTGTGTTCCTCGCGTCGGATGCTGCGAGCGGGATCCACGGAGTGAACTGGGAGGTCGCTGGCGGCATGGCGTGAACCGACAAGTCACGGCCCGTGATCACGTAGCGGGCATGCGGGGGTACAAATTGATGACTTCGCCCCACCGGACCCCACCGCTTAACGAAAGTTTTATTTGAAGCAACGAATGGGTCTACGCGGAGGTTCTAGATGGGTCAGCTCGGAACAACTCCGTAAGAAGTGCGATACGGGTAGACTCACGAAGGATCACTCGGTTGCAACGGCGGTGAGCATGGCCACACAGGGCGCGACGAGTTCGAACGCCGGGGTTATCGTGTCGTTGGCGGTGAACTGTCTCGAGGTTCTCGGCCTCGGCCTCACGGCGTGGTTCACTGGCTCGACGGCTATCAAAGCGCAGACCGCGGCGAACGCCGGTGAGGTCGCCGTCACAGTCTTTCTTCTAATCGGCGTGCTCTCGAGCGCTCGAGGCCCTGACGACACTCATCCGCTCGGATACGGGCGAGATCGATTCTTTTGGTCGCTGTTCGCCGCTCTCGGTCTCTTCGTCGGCGGCGGTGGGCTCGCGCTCGACCAGGCCGTGCAATCGGCTCTGCATCCGGCACCGGTACGATCCTTTCTCCTCGCCTACCTCGTCCTCGGCGCCACGGCCGCTCTCGACGCCAGCGCCATGATCGTCGGACTGCGCCCCTTACGCGAACAGGCTCTGCGCCGAGGCATCTCGTCGCGGGCCTACCTTCGCATCAGCACCGACCCCGCGACCGTCACTGTGGTGGTGGGCGGAGGGTGCGCCGTGGTCGGTGCCTTCGTCGCGGCGATCGGACTTGCGATGAGCGAGGTCACCAACAGCCCACTCCCCGACACCGTCGCCAGCGGGTTGATTGGTCTCTTGTTGCTCAGCGCCTCGGTGCTGTTGCTGCGAACGAATCGCCAACTTCTCACGGGCCGGGGCGTGGGACCGGCACTGCTGAGTGAGATGCGCAAAGTCATTGCGCAACAGCCCGGGGTGAGTGACGTTCCCGACCTCTTCGCCGTGGTCGTGGGACCGCTCAGTCTGGTGGTCGATGGCGACGTCACCTTCGATCACGGCATCGACGTGTCCGAAGTGGAAGCGTCGATCGCCAGTGCCACGAGCGAGCTCAGAGAACGCTGGCCGATGGTTCAGTACATCTACCTCACCCCGGTAGCCACGAAGCGGCCCCGAGGCGCCGCGCGCGTCGCGAAATCCAGCGCCGGATCGATGCCCCAGTGAGTCAATCGCGTGGAACGAGAAGACGCCTCTCGCTCGCCCTCGCGGTGTTGGCGCTATCGCCACTGCTCGGTTCGGTGGCCGGGGCGCACCCTCTAGGAGCTTCCCTCTCGCCTCACCAGCCCACCGGCAGTTCGGGAACGATCATTCCCGGCACGCACTGTCCAGGGTTTCCGGCCGACAACGTGTGGAACACGGCGATCACGGGACTGCCGGTCAACGCCAACTCGGCGACCTGGCTCGCCGCCATGGACTCCTCGTCGACCTACCTACACCCTGACTACGGGCCCTCCGGCGACGCGGCCCAGCCCTATGGCATACCGTGGACGATTGTCGCCGCCCGAACGAAGTTCACTCACGTCTCGTTTCAGTACGCCTCGCAGAGCTATCGCGGCCCCTACCCCCTCACCGCCTCAACCCCCATTGAAAACGGCTCCGACCGGCACGCGCTCATGGTCGATCCCTACCGGTCAGTCACCTCTGCGGCGTGCACGCTCTTTGAGACCTGGGCCACGAACTATCACCCGGGCGGGCGCTCGCAAGCTGGATCCGGCGCGATGTGGAATCTCCGCTCGAACGCGCTACGTCCGGCGAGCTTCACCTCGGCCGACGCCGCCGGACTCCCGATTCTGCCCGGGCTGGTGAACTACACCGAAGTCGCCTCCGGAGCGATGGATCACGCTCTTCGCTTCACCGCGGCCTGCACGCAACAGTCCTACCTCTGGCCCGCCCGTCACGAAGCCGGGCAACACGACAACAACTGTCCACCGATGGGTGCGCGTTTTCGACTTAACGCGAGCTTTACGTTGCCGGCCTCGGCCTGCAGTACCTTTTGTCAGACCGTCCTGACGACCATGAAAACCTACGGGCTCAT
>JAOBWI010000024.1 GCA_025463285.1 Acidimicrobiaceae bacterium
TGGTGATGGGGGTGGACGAGGACGGCCAGAAGCACCTGGTGGCCCTGGACGACGGGGTGCGAGAGTCAACCCAGAGCTGGCGCGAGCTCTTGCTCGACGCGCAGAGTCGGGGTCTTAGCGCCCCCCAACTGGCGACCGGTGACGGGGCCCTCGGGTTCTGGGGCGCGCTCAAGGAGGTGTTCCCGACGACTCGCCATCAACGCTGTTGGATGCACAAGACGGGCAACGTGCTCAACTACCTGCCGACCACGACCCAAGCCAAGGCCAAGGTCGACCTGCACCAGATCTGGATGGCCGAAAGTCAAGCGTCAGCCGAAGCGGCGATGGCGCTGTTCGAAGAAAAGTACGGCGCCAAATACCCAAGGGCCACGGCCTGTCTCGTGAAGGATCGCGCAGCCCTGCTCGCCTTCTACGACTTCCCCGCCGAGCACTGGGTCCATATCCGCACCACCAACCCCATCGAGTCCACCTTCGCCACGCTGCGTCATCGCACCAAGCGCGTGAAGGGCGCCTTCTCCAGGGAGAGTGCGTTGTCGATGATGCTGCAGCTCGCGCTCGAAGCGAGCAAGCGCTGGCACCGCATCGCCAGCGTTGAACGACTCGCTCAACTCATCGAAGGCGTCAACTTCAAAGACGGCATCGCCCAACTCGCCGCCTAGGGCAACCACCTCGACGACCAACGAGACTCGCACGTCACGTCCGAACTCGAGAGCTTCCGCGTTGTGTGACGCCCCATCACTACACTCACGGGTGACATTGACACACGGTCGTCGGTCCACTCACGAAGTTGGCGAAATCTTCAAGTCAAGCAGCGAACACAAGATTCACGCATAGCTCCCTAAACCGTGGCACCTTCTCGATAGTGAGCAATCAAGTCACTTACTTGAATCGGCGTGAGGCGCCTGTGATGTTGACGAATTGAGCCAAGTAGCTGATAATCGGACGAGGTGCTGTCTTGGGCAGTATTTCCTTCAAATTGGCCCTTGAGCAGAAGTAACCATTTGTTTGAGTCAGCAGTGGATAGGTCCACAAACTGTGATGAGTCGCGACATCGTCCATATATGGCTCTTCCGTTATTTGCGGGGTGAGCGCTCCGTCGGTCATCAGGTGACCACGATGGAGTCGAGGAGCCGCCAGGTGGGATTGCCCGCGTAGAGCAGAGCCCTGATTCGGTAGTTCTCGAAGTTGGTGAAGCCGAAGGCGACCCGCTTGGTGCGCTTAATAAGGTTGTTCATGCCTTCGGTGGGACCGTTGGAGAGACGCGAGTGGTGCCACGCGCCGATCTCCGCGAACCAGTTAGACAGTGTGCCGGCCAGATCCTGGACCTCGGGAGGCGAACTGTGCGCCCCCGCTCGGTCGATGATCTCGCGCAAAAACGCCTCGGCCTCGACGGCATCTTGCATCTCGTAGTAGAGCGCGAGGGCCTCTTTGATGGAGTGAGCAAAGAGGACCTCGCCCTCGGGGTCACCTAGGGAGAGCAAGCTCATCATGCGCTCGGTGAGTTCGGGGCTCTTTCTGGTGTCGTTCATGATGAGCAGCTTGCGCACCTTGTAGAGCGGGTCGTGCTTTCTTCCCCGGTGTCCCCGCTCGCGGCGTTGGACTCGTCGACGGGTCTCGTCGATCGCGAAGTTGGCGATCTTCATGACGTGGAAGCGATCGACGACGACCTGGGCCTTGGGATAGACCACCCGATAGACGGCGCGATAGGTCCGAGACATGTCACAGCACCCAAAGGCCACCTTCTCCTTGCGGTGGGTGGGCTGGGCGCGCAGGTGCGTAGCGACCAGGGTGTAGTCCCTGGTCGGGATCAGGTCGATCAGCTGGTGGTTCCCCACGTCGCAGATGGTGGTCGCCCAGTGTTTGGTCTTGTAGGTCCCTCGTTTCACGAAGAGGTCTCGTCCAGACCGAGGGCGGTCGTGTCCTTTAGTCGCTGCGTGTCGGCCTCTAAGAGGGCGGTGCCGTAACGCCGGAGGGCGCGCGCCACGACGTCCCAAGAGCAGCGCAACTCCTTGGCCACCTCATTCACGGTGCGCCCCGTTCCCACCTGCTTGGTCGCCCACTTGGCCGCTCTGGTGGTGAGGCGCACGCCCACGGCCGCCAGGCGATGGTCGCCCAGCGTGAAGGAGCCTCGCGCACACGCTTCGTTGCGACAGACCAGGCGGTGCTTCTTCCAGCGCACCCGCATCGGGGTCCCGCCGAAGGGCAGATCGGTGAGGGTGGTGACGGGCCGCTCCTTCACGTAGGCGCGGCCCTGACAGCTGGGACAGACGAACCGCTCGATGCGCTGCTCGATCTCCAGCTCGCCCACCGGGCCGCGGCGGGTGTAAGAGAGGATCCGAACGTCCTTCAGGCCCACCAGGTGGAAGACAATCTCGTTAGGATCACGATGCACAGAGGCGTGGATGGTTTTCTTTTTCACACAAACAAGACTGAAGCGTCTCTGTGCCTCTAAGAAGGACCCCGCCTCAGCCCTTGCTCTAAGCACCAACGGCGCAGGTGAAGAGGTCAGACCCCGCTAAGTGCGGAAGATCCGGTTTTGGGCCAACGGCCTGGTGGGAGTAGTTCGTTAGCCCAGCACTACCGGGTGCGCATCGATGTTGTCTCCAAGGATGGCAAGGTCTCGCTACGTCGCAGCGGTAGACCGAGCCGGGCGTTCGCTTGTGGAGTGAGCCGTGGGGACGTCGTTCGTTGAAGAGCTCGCGAAAGAAGTCGAGCTGATCTTGCACTTGGTTCATGGTGTCCGCGTGTGGCTGTCCTCGCAACCACCGCTTGAGGGTTTGGTGAAAACGCTCGATTTTTCCTTGGGTCTGGGGGTACGCCGGGTACCCGTTCTTTTGGCGGATGCCCAGAGCGGCCAGTGGCATCGCCGGTTCGACGATCGACGTCAGAATGGTGAATGGTTTCTTCTTGAGCCAAATGACGTTCGAGAATTTAAAAAGTGGCGCAAAATCTGCTGAGTGGCATCGCATCGAGATATACCGCGCCAAGGCAATCGTCTCAAACGGCCGACTGCGCCCGTGATTACCGTTTGGACATCTATCCTTCGTTTTGGATGAAGATTTAGGAGATCATGCCATGAGCCTCTTTCAGATACGCGAGCGCGGACTGATTCGATTAGCGGTTGTTCTCGTGCCATTTGTTGGTCCGTTCGGAGTGTTCTCACTTAGTGATTCGACTGTCGCATCGGCTTCGACTGCAGTTCCTACCTGCTCTGCTAGCCAACTCACGATGTCCACAGATGACGGGCGTGGTGCGTACTCTGCCGCGGGGAATCAAGGCGTCGCTTTCATCTTTCGTAACATCAGCACGATGGACTGCAGTCTTAAGGGCTATCCGAAGTTCCGATTTTCTCCCTCCTCCTATAGAGGAAAGTCGACCGAGATAACACAAAACGGCTGGGGCGAAATTTTTGCCAAGCTATCGCCCCGATTGGTGGTCATCAAACCGAGTGCGACGGCTTCTTTTGGAATCAACTACGGCGACGCCTACAACCAGAGCCCCGGGTATAACGTTGCCTCTTGCATGACAAACAGCGCTACCGCGCGGCTCCCGGTACAGCCGGACCCATATTCAAGGCATTCTCTTCGCCGATGAAAATCAATTTCTGTTTCGCGGGTTTCCACTTCGGTGTCACGTCTATTCAGCGTGGTTCTGTTCCCAAACAGCAATAGGTCCGGGCGGCGGAGTCACCCATTCGATGACGTATGTGCTCTCAACATCTCACCCAGACTCCAAAGCGTCGGTGATTCCGTCAGTGATTTTTGCCTGCGGCTTCCTTCTCAAGGACGCCAGCGGCCAACCGGTTGGCCGCTGGCGTAGGGATGGTCGCCTCCGGCGATGCTCTTCTCGCCCCCTCCATCACCCGCCGGTTGATTGAGGAGTTCGCCAACTCCAGACCGGCCCTACCAGCCCAGATCGACGAGCTCACTCCCCGTGAGCTGGAAATCTTCCTGCTCGTGGCCAGAGGGATGTCCAATGCCGTGTACTTATGAAACTCGGAGTGCGGGACCGGATATATGCGATCGTTCTCGCGTGCGAGACGGGCATCGTCAAACCGAAGCAAAGACGGGATTAGACCCAGCCGAACGATCTGAACGCTGCCTCGTGGGGAGCGGGGGAATCTGGTCGCTCGTTTCCTATTTTCCCCTATTTGCTGTTCTGACAAATTACTTGAAATAGAGAATTTGAACCGATATCCTTAATTTTACCATGACAGCAAATATCAATTTGGAGGAAAGAAACCTGATTGAACAGGCCGTTACCTGGTTTCAAGTCAATTTACCACCAACTTGGAAGGCTGAGGCCACGAGTCAGACCGTTATTTCTCCCGGCCCATCACAGACCAGTCGTGTCGTCGACGCACTCCTCACCATCTCGACGCCCCAAGGAGGGGGCACAAACTTTCTCGTCGAAGCAAAACCCACCTTTGCCCCTCGAGACGCCGAGCGTTTTCTCACCGGAATGGCGAGGCAGCTGCGTCTCCTAAATCCGAGCTATCCCATCCTTGTGGTGACCCCATGGCTCTCTGAGCGGTCTCAGGAAGTCCTCACCGCCGAGGACATCAACTATCTCGATCTAACGGGCAATGTACGCATCGCTCTCAATCACCCATCGATTTTCATTTACAGCAAGGGTGCGCCAAGAAACCCAACTCCTTCTCCGCGGGCCGCGGCGCGCCTCAAGGGACCGAAGGCCGGACGTCTGGCGCGATTCCTAATCGATGTCACCCCTCCATATGGCGTTGGTCAAATTGCTCAAATCACTGGCCTAGCGGCCGGCTACATCTCTCGACTTCTCACATCCCTTGACGAAGATGCACTAATTGAGCGTTCCGGTCGAGGGCAAGTTGACTCCGTCGATATAACAAGTCTTCTTCGCCTCTGGACTCAGACGTATGACGTTTTCAAGTCCAACCAGACGTCTTCATATGTCGCTGCCCAAGGACCAGAGGACGCACTCGACCGACTTTCCTCACTAACTCAGGAAACCTTCCCAGTGATCGTGACGGGGTCATTCTCTGCGGTCCGGTTTGCGCCTGTTGCCGCCCCATCATTTCTTCTGCTCTACTGCTCCGAGCCAAGCACGTTGGCAAAAGAACTAGGGCTACTTCCCGCCGATCGGGGAAGCAACGTTGCACTTTTGAGACCCTTCGACGAGGTTGTATGGGAGCGCACCACTTATGAGGAGGGAGTACGTTACGCGGCGGTCGCGCAAACTGCGGCGGATTGCCTCACCGGAAATGGACGCATGCCCGCCGAGGGAGAGGCCCTCGCAAAGTGGATGGAGGGAAACCAGTTTCAGTGGCGACTCCCGTCGGTTACAGATCTCCAGAGCGATACTCGAACGGCGAATTAGTGGAAGATTTTGATCCACGCTACGTAGCCGCTCGCGGAGTGCTTCTCGATGCACTCTTCACGCTGGCGCCCCACGGAGAGGCCATAATCGTTGTTGGTGCCCAGGCCGTCTATCTAAGGACTGGTGAAGCCAACCTCGCAATTGCCCCCTATACGACTGACGGAGACTTGGTAATCAATCCATCTCTGTTGGGAGACGATCCCCGCCTAAGTCAAGCCATGCTCGACGCGAACTTCGCTCTGATGCGGAGAACAGAGGGTCACGAGGAGCCAGGCATATGGGCTGAGCCCGCTGACGTAAACGGACAAACCGAGCTCATCCCCGTTGACCTCATCGTTCCCGCGGCCGTTGCACCGCCTGGCGGCACACGTGCCGCGCGTCTCGGGACTCACGGTAGCCGCGCAGCACGATCCGCGATCGGATTGGAGGCGGCCTTGATTGACCACTCGCCGATGGAGATAGGTGCTCTCGACAGGAACGATGCTCGGATGATTACGGTAGAAGTGGCCGGGACGTCAGCTCTTCTCGTCGCCAAGGCTCACAAGATTCATGACCGCGTCATAAGCGGTCGCGAGGGCAGGCTCAGTGACAAGGACGCGTCAGATGTCATTCGCATTATGCAATCCACGGATCCAGACAAGACCGGGCGAACGCTGTCTGATCTCATCCTCGATCCGATAGCTGGAGACGCAACTGGAAAAGCCATTGAGTATCTCACCCAACTCTTCGGACGACGTGGTCAGCCCGGCATTCAGATGGCGGGCCGCGCCCTACAACTAGTTATGGATACCGACACGGTCGAGGTGATTTGCACGTCGTATCTTTCGACGCTCCTTAGCACGATTCCTTCGCTTTCGTGACATTCATTCCATGTAGTCGGCAAACAGGTCAGCAATTTCTCTGAGCTATTGCGAAATTGAGCGAACCGAGCCAATCGTAACCTTCAGACATCCTCGGCATCCTCCATACACAAAGATCCGCCGAAGCCCGTCTTCGGTCGATGGAATGCAAGGGGTGAGGGTTCGAATCCCCTTACCTCCACCGCCGTAGAACTGAAGGTCGTCGAGAGCCGGTGACCACGGCTAGAGCTCCATTCCGAGATCGTCTCGTTCCTTTTTGCGCGAGCGTTCGAGAACTTGACGAAGTATTGGGAGCACGGCTCGATCCTTCTCACGTCCGGCCGCTTCCTTTGAGCGAATGACGTCGGCGAGGGCGGCAACGGAAATTGTTACGGTGTCCGTCAACCGCTCGCGCGTAGCGGCTCGTCGTAGGTCGTCGTAGCCCCGAGTGCCGTCAGGTAGGAGCGCCACGTCGAGGTACCCATGTTTGGTGACGTACGTCCACGTAGTGCCTTGATCGAAGGATCGCTCATCGAGGGGTACTTCTAACGGTTCATCCATATCGGGAACTCGAAGTTTCGCTTCAAGTTCTCTGAGGGCGGCGGCGAGTCGCACGAAGTTCTCGCGAGTCCGCGCTGGGGTCACGTCGACATCGCGAGTGACGTAGGGTGACCCCCGCAACTCTGCGGCGAGCCCGCCAATGACGACGTAGAGGACTCGATGACGTTCGAGTACCTCGAGGATTTTGTCGGGACGGTAGGGGATCATCTCAGGCACGAGGAGCCGTTTTTTGTTGCCCTCGACGATCGTGGAACTGAACGCGCGCCATGAGATCGGCGAATCGTTCGGCCGGTGTCATTCGAAGATGTTGATCAATGATGCTGACGTTGGAGTCGTCAAATCGAGACATAAAGAACGTGAGATCGAACCCACACGCTCGTACGACATTGCGCAGGGTTTCCAAACTCGGGGTTACCTCGTCACGTTCCCAACGGGCTATTACGGACTGCGCCTTATCAAGACGGACGCCGAGTTCGACTTGGGTGAGACCGGCTCGCAGCCGAGCTTCTTTAATTAGGTCACCACTTATCATAAAAGAATTATAGTACATAAATGCTTTATATAATCACCTTCCCGGGAATTAAAAGATCGTGTCATGGTGAGGAGGTCTTCACGACACGACGTGTGCGCATGGATCACAACGGTCACTAGGGGACTCGAGCAGTTCCTATTTTTTAGTGGTTGCTCGAACTTTGTTGTCAGTGAATCTGAGACCTCCCTCAAATGGGTGGGACTGGTTCTTATTGTGCCTCAAGGTCCACGAAATTCGACAAACTAATTTATGAACGTTACGTGACAGGCTCGCACTCGCGTCGAAATCCCGGGGCAGCCAGATATCCATCAGACCGTGCCTATTTTCACTGGAGAGGTGCTGCGCCGACACCTGCACATCACTTTCGCACCATCTCGGGGACATAGGTTCGCATTGTCAACCCGATCCCGAGGAGTTGCTATGCGTCGTTCATTGTCATCAATCGGAAAGCTGGGGCTCTTCACCAGTGCGGCAGTCCTCGGCCTCGCGGCCACCCAGGGCGCCGCCCTCGCCGCCGGTCGGCCCGGTCCCGCGGGCGGCGAACAGACGACGCGTACGGCGCCGACCTTCAGCGTCGCCCAGATCCTGCTTGGCAGCTCACTCTCGCACACGTTCATCCCGACCGGATCGTCGAGCTCCGTCACCGAACCGCTCGGTAACATCGACGACATCACCCAACTGGGCGATGACCTCTTCGTCGTCTTCCAGAACGGCGTCGGAGCGAAAGGCGAGCCGAGTTCTTCGGGCAATCCCGACAGCACGGTCGTCGAGCTCAGCCTGACCGGCACCGTGCTCGGCCAATGGGACGTCACCGGTCGCACCGACGGCATTGCGGCCGATCACGCCCTCAAGGGCGTGATCGTGACGGTCAACGAGGATGG
The DNA here is from genome assembly GCA_025463285.1 of Acidimicrobiaceae bacterium. Lineage (GTDB taxonomy): Bacteria > Actinomycetota > Acidimicrobiia > Acidimicrobiales > RAAP-2 > RAAP-2. The sequence continues at coordinate 8,169 of JAOBWI010000024.1, forward strand.
CAACTCGTCGCTCTACGTCATCCGCCCGGGGGCCGCGGCGGCAAGTCAGATTACCCACTACGCCTACGACGCCGGCCTGATCCACGGCGGTGGCACGGACTCGATCTCGGTGGTCGACGGCCGCGTCTTCATCAGCGCCTCGAACCCGGGGACCTCCACCGTCTCAGCACCGAGCGCCACGTTCCCGGCCGTCTACTCGTTGGATCTCGTACGCAAGACGCTCACGGCGGCCCTTACACCCGTGTTCTACGACGAGGACGCGGCCACGGTCGCCAACGTCGGCGATCCGAAGGTCGGCACCTCGACCAACCTGGCGCTCACCGACCCCGACTCTACCGAGATCGTTCCGGGGTCGAGCTCGCGCTTCGGCGGTGACCTGCTGCTGAACGCCCAGGGTGACCAGCAGCAGGTTTACGTCGGCGATCCCGGCGCCAAGCACCAGACGCTGTCGGTGCTCGCGCTCACCCAGTCGGTGGACGATACGGCGTGGGCGACCTCAGCGACGGGCAGCCTGTACTCGACGGACTCGGCCCACAACTCCGTTGACGTCGTGGACGGCCCGTTCAGCGTGGGCCAGGCGTTCGTGGGCGTGACGCCCTGCAATGCCAACTCGGCCACCGCTGCGTGCCCGGCCAACTATCTCGCCACTCTCGACCTCTTGTCCGGTGCGGTCACCTCGGTCACCCTCACCGGGGCCCCCTACACCCCGAAGGGCGCGCTGGTCTTCGTCTCTGACGATGTCGAGCGCCACGGCGAACCAACATCCCACGACTGATCACGCGTGTCGCCTCGATGGCCCGGTTACGTAAACCTGCAGGCCTGGATCCTTCGAAGCGACGTCGAGTTTGGTGGTCTCGCAATTACTTCAGAAAAACTTTGGAAGTTGCTTTGGTACTGAGTCGACGGTCAAATCAGGAGTGTCGAGGCTCAATCACACCGCTTGGGTTATCGCCTTGCGCAAATCGCGAGTGGTCTCTGGTCGTTCGTCGATTTGCCGTGAGGAGGATCGAACTTTCGTGAGGTCATTATCATTTCGCCCATGGACTCCGACTCGTTTGAGGATCTGATCCAGTCGGCGGCGCTCGCCGAGTTGGCGGATGGTCCGATGGGAATGCTCGAGTTAGCGGCGCGCCTCCGACGACGTGGAGTACTGGCTCATCTTCGAAGCCTTGAAGATCAACAACTGGCGTTCGAGTTGGACGAAATTTTCCTAAATACTGACCGTATATGGATAACCGCCGAGGCCACAGTCGCATCCACCGGAGCCTTGCTCGACGGGGTGAACTTTAGCCACCGAGTGACCAGTTCAGAGCGAGAACGCGGAGTCCTAGACGCCATCCCCGACTTGAGCGTTCTTGACTTTGATGCCGATAGATCTCTCACTCTCGCGAGTGGTGGCGAACTCGAGTTCATGTTCGCGGATGACGGTTCAGCATTCCACGAACACGGCTCTTTTATCGGACCGCCGGGCTGGCTGGACACGATCGGCGCACCCGGCGTAGTTGTCGTATCTCGCGCCGGAGACACCGTTTCACTGCACGCGGGTATAGAACCGAGTCGAGGTGACGCGGAAGAAGCGGCCCTGCGCCAGGCCTTTGATCGTCATCACGTCGAGGGAGTCTTGGTCGAACCAACAGAAATCGTGCTCGACGTCCTCTGTCGTGACCCGTCACTCTTTCGCACACCGGTCGCGCCCATAAGTGAGTTGTTTGAGCGTGCCCAGCTCGAGTGTCGTGGAGCCTGGGTGGGGCTCAAAGGAGAGCTCGCAAAACCGCCGGGAGTGGTGCATCACGAGCGTCTCGTGAACGCATTGAAGGAGGAGTACGGATTTGATCGTTGTTGCACCGAAGCGTTCGAAGAGGTTCTCGTCGAGTGGGTCGATTTTGTCCTGCATCAGACTGAGCCCGATGACGCTCGCGGCACTGCTCGCGCCCTCGCTCACGGCGCAGTAGCACCCGCGTTCGCTGAGTACGTCCTTGGTGGCGACGACTTCAGTTCAGCGTTTCTCGACGGGTTCACAGCTCCTCTCGCCCAACTGAGCGGGAAACTCTCCGCACCGGGTCACTACCTACGGGCACTCAACGCCGAGCGCGATGGACGAACGATCGACGCCGAGCGAGAACTCCGCACCGCGATCTCGGCCGATCCCGGCAACGAGGCGGCGCTGCTCGAGTTGTCGTGGTATGTCGCTGACCGAGGCGACGCCGCCCTGGCGACCTCTCTTCTTCGACGTTCGAGCGCCCGGGAGGACGATCCGGAACTCGAGTACTTGCAGTCACGTCTTGGTGAGCCAATCAGAGGTGTGGGGCGTAACGATTCTTGCCCTTGTGGTTCGGGACGCAAATTCAAGTCATGTTGCATTAACGGGCGTCGCCAGACGATCGACCAGCGCGCCAATTGGCTTTGCCACAAAATCATCAAGTTCTCGTTGCGGCCTCAAAATCGTTGGCGTCTTGAAGATCTCATCCATGTTGCCGAAGAAGCCGCTGGTGTTGAAGCGCCTAGTTCGATCCTCCCATTTTTGGCCGATCTCGCGGCGTTCGACTCAGGTGCGTTGGCTGAGTTCATTGAAGTACGAGGAGTGTTGATACCTGAAGACGAGTCCGCACTCGTTCGTACGTGGCTTGATTCACGCCCGTCGTTGTGGCAAGTCGTCGCCGTTGAACCGCGAACATCGGTCGAAGTATTCGACACGCGAAACGGTAAGAGCGTCGTCGTTATGGATCACTCTGCGTCGATGAGTTTGCACGTCGGCGATTATCTACTCGCTCGAGTCGTTCCGTCCGATACGAGCTGGCTGTTCACTGGCGGAATCATGCTCGTTCCGTTGGTGCATCGAGAGATGCTGTTGGAACTTCTTAGCGACGGCGCAGAAACGCAAGACCTAGCCGCCTGGGTTGGTCGACTGTTCGCACCGGTCCACGTCGTGAATTACGAGGGAGACGCCATGGTGCTGTGCCGCGCCACCGTGACTCCAGTTTCAACTTCTTGGAAGGATCTGTCGGACATATTGAATCGAATCTTCGGGGAGTCTGACGACGATGGTTGGACGGAGTTCGTTGAGATCAAAGGCTCCAATGTGGTCAGGTGCTCTCTTCGCCGCCAGAACGACTCTCTCGTCATCGAAGCCAATTCCGTCGAGCGGTTTGAGCAAACCCTCGACATCGTGCGTAAGGCAGTTGGCGATCTCGAAATTGTCGAAGACGTACGCACCGATCTCTCGTCACTCGGTGACTTAGCCCCGGCCCGGGCACAACAGAGTTCGAGGACCTCCGCCGATGAAGAACTCCCGCCCGAGATTCTTGAAGCGGCTCGCAAGTTCATGCGCGAGAAGGAGGATGCGTGGCTTGACGAGTCCATTCCGGCGCTCGCCGGCCTTACGCCTCGTCAAGCGGCCGCCGATCCGACTCGGCGTGAAGATCTCGCGGCACTGCTGAACGAATTCGACCAACACAGCCAGGCTCCGTCGCCGTTCGTGACCTTTGACGTCTCAAGGCTCCGTCATCAGTTGGGTCTCTTCAACTGATAGACGAGGGCGGCCGTACCCGCGACCAGTTCTTCATCATCCGCGCACGGAAGCCGGTCGCCATGAGATTGATCTCGTCATCGAGATTGGCGCCTCGCGGGTTGTTGCTCTTGAGTTCAAGCCTAGGGTGGCGCCAACGCTGAATGATTCGAAGCACCTGTTCTGGCTCCGCGACGAACTCGGCACGGATTTCGTGGCCGGCGTTGCCCTTCACAGTGGACCGGGTTGTACGAGTTAGGGGGACCGAATCTACGCCGTGCCCCTCTGCGCTCTGTAGGGATGAAGAGTTGGCCGAGCGACAAGGTCGTCCGGACGAGGAGATCGCGATGTTGGTGAAATTATCGATGGTTGAGCAGCGCTATCAAGCTACTTGAGATATAAAAATCGATTCTTTTCGTACCCGGACTTGCCTGATAAGTTGCCTAACGTCCATATCTGAAGATCTCAGCTGGGGAGACTCGGATTAGTCCGGTTCCACAGAGGCCGAACAGGTCAGTTGAAGGGTTAACTGTGAGGATGGCTACGAGGTGAGTTCCGGGTAGTGACAGCGCCCGTGAAGGACAGTCCAGTCAAGGACACACTGGTCCGATATTTTTCTTCGGACGACCAACAGCCAGGGTTGGCCGTCCTTGGCGCCATGGTGTCAGTCGGGCTGGTCTTGTCGGTGGGCGCGCTCGCGGCCATCACGGTCGATGTCGGATGGCATTCGCTATGGCGTGTTCTCGAGGACGCTGACTGGACATTCGCCTTGTACATCCCAGTCGCGGTGGCCGTCAGCTACCTCGGCTACGCCGTTGCCTACCGAGAGGTGGCCAACGCCGAGGAGTGCGATCTCAGTTTCGCAGAGACGTTACGGCTCGTCACATCTGGTTTCGGTCCGCTCAGTCCCCGCGGCGGATACTCCATCGACGTACGTGAACTCACCAAGCGCGGAATTGACAGAGACACCGCCAGGCAGCGCGTTCGAGTGCTCGGCCTGCTCGAATACGCCGTCCTCGCTCCGGCGACCATGATTGCCGCGCTCTACATGGAGGTACAGGGTCTGAAGGCCCAGTCCGGCCTTCTACCATCATGGATCATTGGAGTGCCACTAGGGACGATCATCGCCGTGTGGTTGCTTGTCAGGTACCATCGGCGCGGTCGCCCAAAGAGCTGGTGGTCGCCGCTCCGCAATCACCTCGATGCCATTGACGACCTCCTTGCTCTCCTCAATTCCGGACGCCGGACGCCGACCGCCGCGTTCGGGATGCTCCTCTACTGGGCAGGTGAGATAGCCGCTCTGGGACTTTGCATTGACGTCTTCGGCCATCGACGGGGCGCCATCGCCGTCATCACCGTGGGCTACGCCACGGGGTACGCCCTGGCCCGTCGCGCTTTGCCCCTTGCCGGCGCCGGTGTCGTTGAGGGCCTCATGCCATTCGCTCTCACCTGGGTAGGCTTCCCGTTCGCCGCATCCGTCTTGGCGGTCATTGCTTACAGGGTGTTCAATCTGTGGCTCCCGATGATCCCCGCCGTCATCTCTCTTCGCCACCTAGAGGGCCAGGACCGGCGATAAGCGCTTGGACGATAGCCCGTGCCGGATCCCGACTCCTTCTGGGGCTTGGGGAATGCGTTGCTAAAGGGATTCTGCTCGACCTATTCCAGATTTGTGCTCGGGGTCGAGTGAAACCCCATCGGGCTTTTCTGACCGTCTTGCACGCCACGCCGACGCTTTTGGGTTTGAGTTTTGGAACAAAACCGTTTAGCTGGCGACCGTACCGACGTCGCGATGGCCTACCTGTTCTCGGGCGACGTCCCCGGGGTCGGTCGACCCTGTCGCGCCCATCTCAAAGATCCAAGGGAGAGCGAGCGACGAAGTCCGAAAGGAAGGTCAGCGTGTCGTCAGACATTAGAAGCGCGAACGACGTCAGATTCTCACTGGAGTCGGCCGGTTCCTTCGCCCGAGCTGCATACCGCATCAATCGAGTGGGGTACGGCGCCATGCAACTGGCCGGCGACAAGGTTTCAGCCCACCCCGCGACCGTGACGAAGCGCTACCAGTGCTACGCGCCGCCGAGCGACCCGTTCGTGCGATCGCTCCATCCCTTGATCAAACGCAGACAGACCATTAGGCGCTGGTCGTGGCGCGGTGCACGGCCTGCGCGCGAGGATCGTCGATGTCTGGTAGCTGGGATCCGTACACCCCCACCACAACTGAGGCTTCCCGCATGACATCCGCGGGGAACCCGAGCGTGGGACGACTGAGGGCGTCGAGACGATCCAGGTGCTGCTCGCTGAGGTGCACGTCGATGGCGCCGAGGTTGTCGCGGAACTGTTCCTCGGTGCGGGCCGCGATCAACGGGATCACCGGGCCCGGCTGCTGGCGCACCCAAGAGATGGCCACCTGCGCGGGCGAGCAGCCGATCTCCTCGGAGATGGCGACGACCTCGCGGACGATGTCGTCGCTTCCGACACTGGTGTATGGGCGTTCAACCTTGGTCGCTCGGCCGGTCTGACCCGTGAGGTATTTGCCGGTGAGCCGTCCTTCGGCCAGCGGACCCCAAGCAAACACCGGCAGGTCAAAGGCGTCGGCCATGGGAAACAGTTCGCGCTCGGGGGATCGGTCGAGCAGGTTGTAGCGCAGCTGCACGGCGGTGAACGGTGACCAATCACGCAACCGAGCGGCTGTGTTGGCTTCCGCGATCTCCCATGCCGACCAGTCCGACACTGCAGGGTAGAGGATCTTGCCTAGGCGGACCTGGTCAT
>JAOBWI010000030.1 GCA_025463285.1 Acidimicrobiaceae bacterium
CAGTCACGTGCTTCGCCTCGAGCGCCAGATCGGGGATCATCTGGTAGCCACTTGAGCCGGTCCCGATCACCGCGAAGCGCTTTCCCTTGATGTCGCAGTCCTGAGGCCAGCGAGAGGTGTGCCACGACGGCCCTTGGAACTCCGTCATTCCTTCGATCTCGGGTAGACGCGCCCGGTTCAAGAAGCCCACCCCGGTCATCACGGCGTTCGCGCGCACCACCTGTCTTCCACTTGGCCCGTCGATGCAGATATCCCACAGTCCGGACTCCTCATCCCATCGCAGCGTCTGCACCTCAGTATTGAAGACGATGTGGTCGCGCAAGGCAAAGGTGTCGGCCACCCACTCGAAGTATCGCTTGTTCTCGGCTCCCGGGCAGAACGAGTAGCCGTAGCCGAAACCGGTGCCGAAGATATGGGTGTAGGACCGGCTTGGAGAGTCGACTCGGATCCCGGGATAGCGGTTCTCGTGCCACGTGCCCCCAACTCCCGAGTTCTTTTCGAACACGGTGAAGGGGATCCCGGCCCGCTTCATCTGCAATGCCGCATTTAGGCCAGCCATCCCAGTGCCGATAATGACTACCGAAAACTGCGCCAGTCGGTCCGTCGGCGGCTCCTGTTTCCATACGAGGGACCGCGCCCACGGATTTAATCCAAGTTCTTCTACGTACAGCTGCGTCTCGTCCTCGGCGATATCCTCTCCGGAGGCGAACTCCAAACTCATCCGCAGGCGCTCCTTCGGCCCGATGGACAACTCACCCGCGCCCGAATCTCGGTACATTTTGAGGAAATCAGCTGCCTTCTCTCGCAGCAGGGCGACATCTTCTTCACGCGCTGGCACCATAGCCTCGTAAAAGCCCACCCCGGCTGGAACCAACTCCATTGCGGCAATCTCTGCGTCGCCGGTTAGCTGATACAAAATCCCACGCAGGACCATTGGGTCGGCGTGCTCAAGAGCATCCTCAATCATGTCATCGCTCGCCTCGAGCAGTTCCACCCGTGCCAAGCCGTCAATCATCCCCACCGGAGCCCCCTCCATCTCAACCTTGATTTAATCGTACAAGCTAGCGGGGGAAACATATTGTGTGGGTTCTGCGAAGGAGAACTGCATGACGACCGCTGAAGTCCTCAAGGAACGGTCTCAGTTCGGTGTCATGCAAAACGTCCTCTGCAACACGGACATGGCCAGCGACCTCGACATCGTTGTCGAAGCGGGCGTGACGGCAGTGGGAGTACGGGGCGACATAATGCAGAGGGCGGGGGTTAGCGAAACCATTCGCCTCATGAGCGAACGCTCGCTTATTGCGTCTTCGTACCTCCCTTCGGTGCGACTTCTCGATTTCTCCGAAGCGGCTACAGTCGACGTGCTTCGCAACAGTCTGACGGTGGCAGCTGCGTTGCAAGCTCCGACGATGCTGATCGTGACCGGCCCGCTCGGCGACCTCCCGATGTCCCAGGCTGAGGATCAGTTCGTGTCGAAGCTCAACCGCGTCGCGAGCCTGGCAGTGAAGCTGGGCGTGCGGCTGGCGATCGAACCGGTCCACCCGCTTCTGCGCGGGATTAGCTACGTCCACACACTTCGACATGCGGCCGACTTAGCATCTCGCATAAGCGGTTGCGGGGTCGTCCTTGATGTCGTCCATACCTATTGGGACCGCTACATATACGAAGATATATCTGCGTACGCCAGCTCCGTGTGCACAGTACATCTCAGCAATGTAGACCGATCAGCCCTCGAACAAAGGCGCTTGCAGCGTGCACCGCTCGACAAGGGCGTCATTCCTGTAGAGGAGATGATCCGCGCTCTCCATGACGCGGGATACCGCGGCTTCTACGAGAACGAGGTCTTGGTACGCACAGAGCGGGCCGCGTGCATCGAGGCCGTGCGTTCCGCGCGCGAATGGTTTGATGCTTTGTGGGACGGATGAGCCATAGAGAAGCCCGACGGCCGACGGGTCCGGTTTGTGTCGGGCATCAGAGCTCCCCAACCACGACAGACGGCTTCGCTCGCGCGTCGCAATGCAAGGGGGCGTTGCATCGGGCGACGTCGGAGGCGGTCGTGTTACGAAGTGAGCCGAGCGGAAAACTTAACCGTCGGTGAGGGATATGGTCGCTACTTCGTCGGTGTGCGCAGCATGGTGTCGAGGGCCAAAGCACCTCTCCGGGCAGCCTGGACGTGGCCCTCCTCGTCGATGCGGGGACCATTGATCTCCAGGTCCACGAGCCCTGTGTAGCCAGCATCGAAGAGCCAGCCGAGGATCTCCTCGATCGGGACCAGCCCGTCTCCGGGCACGGCCCGTGCCGGGAGACTACGGTCGCCGGCGGCAAAATCTCCCACCTGCACCAGAGCGATGTCACGCACATGGGCCGAAATGCCGTCCTGCAGGTCGCGTTCGGTCCACACGTGGAAGAGGTCGATATCCACCTTCAGCCCCGGTACCCGTTCGGCGAGCGCGAACGCGTCCCGTGCGGTGTGCACGAACGTTCGATCGGCGTAGAGCACCATTGCGGGTTCCACCGCGAGGTGCACGCCGCACGCGTTGGCATGATCGAGACAGGGGGATAGAAAGTCGCCGAACCGCTCCGCCGCCACATCCCACGCCGACCACTTGCCGGACCCCGTCAACATGTAAACCAAGTGTGCACCCGCTGCTGCCGCCACATCCACCGACTCGTTAAGGCGATCCCTGGCATCAGCCCAGGTAGCGCGCTCGTCGAGGATCGGCCCGGGGCCGCCGATGAGCGCCTCGATGCCGACACCGACGGCTTCGCCGTGGGAACGCACCACGGCGGGTCCCGAACCGGCCACCGCTGGAGCACGCAGGGTGGTGTGTGTTGCACCCATCTCCGCGACATTGTCGAGCACATCCGTGGGCGACATCCCTGGAAAACACAGCCCGCTCACCGACAGACGATCATTCATCATGGCTGCGAAACCGGAAGGCGGACAGGGAGCGAGCGAGGGCCCCCCAGCCGGTACATCTCGGTCCCTTTTACGAATTCCACTAGTCACCTTCCCTAATTTCAAACAACGTTCTCGGTAATGAATTCCCTATGTTTAAATGCTCGCTGGCGCGTGCGGCCACTCTTGCCATTGACCCATGTCATGGCCAATCCAAAAATACGCGTCCCATGTGTCTCTCAGGAGAATCAGTCGCTGGAGAGAGCGCGTTGCCCTGGGTGCATCAGCGCCGGGACTTCTGGCCGCTCCCAGCTGAACCTCTGCAGGGTAGTGACACGAGTCTCCCGACAGTATGAAATTTCGATCCGGCAGTCGAACGAATAGCGCGAGTGATCCGGGAGTATGACCGGGACTGAAAAGAATAGACACGCTTCCATCACCAAATAAGTCGAGGTCGCCCCCAATCTCTATCCAGCGAAAGGAACGCGTCGGACTAATGTCGTCGAGCAGGAAGTAAGGCCCCGACGAGTTCATGTAGGCGTGCTCGATTTCGCCTTCGCCGACAATGAAAGTGGAACCGGGAAATAGGTAGAGTCCTCCCGCGTGATCGAAATGCAGGTGAGAAGGGACGACGTACTTCACGTCCTCGAGTCGAAGCCCTAGACCCCGGATTTGATAGTCAACACCAAGATCGGGACGCCGCTCCAGTTGAAAGCGCTCCGCGAGGTGTGGAAAATACTCTTCAGGATTCGCGAGACCACGCGGACTGACACCGGTGTCGAACAGCACTAAACCGCGATCGTGTTCGATCAAGAATGACGGACAGGGCATGATTACATTCGTGGATGCTAGATCCACGAGTTTCCCGTCTTGAGCCACTACGTCAGTTATGTTCGACAGGGATGCACCGGGACGGGCCCACAAGCATTTTGCGGACGCCAGCTTCGTACTGTTCAACCGTCCCCCTCACATTCTTCGCCGTGGACCCGGCAGGACTTTCTCGTCGTGCGCCGCACCCTCGCATATGGCTCGCAGACTTCGAGACTTCGAATAAGTTTATTCACGAACCAGGTCGCCGATTTTCATGTAAGTAAAGTAAGACAAGCCCACTAAGGAAGTTCTCGTTTCTGTTCTTTCCCAAAAGGCGGGGTTCGAGGGGATCAAACATGGTCGCGCCACCTCCCTTCAAGGTCATGATCGTTGCCTGTGATCGTTGCCGGACATGATGCCAATTTCGAACTGTCCTAAGTGTCGGCGTTCCATCTCATCTCCGCCGGTATCGTTCCTGGGTTAGAGGAGTGCCGATTCTTAAAATAACGTCCGTTTTGAGGGAAACTGCCGCATGACGTTCAGTGCCGCAGAGTTCAAAGCCACTATGAGCCGCTTCGCCACGGGAGTAACGATTGTGACCGGTGTTGATGGTGACGAGCCTGTTGGCTTCACCTGCCAGAGTTTCATCTCGTTATCGATCGATCCACCGTTCATCGCGTTGGCCCCGGCTCGGTCATCGACTAGCTGGCCGCGTATCGCTCACGCGGGACAGTTCTGCGTAAATATCCTCGCCGACACGCAGCGAGAATTGGCGCAAAAGTTCGCAGTCTCGGGCGGTGACAAGTTCAAAGGAATGAACTGGACGGCGAGCCCCGCCACCGGTTCGCCCTTGATCGCCGGGAGTGTGGCCTGGGTCGATTGCAAAGTCGAACTCGTGCACGAGGCTGGTGATCACGAACTGATCGTCGGCAAAGTTCTCGACCTCGGAATTAGCGCTGGTTCGCCCCTCCTCTTTATAGAAGCCAAATACGTATCGATCAAGGGACCGGAGGATCCGGCCGAGCGGTCTAGGAGAGCACCATGAAAGGTGCGTGGCCACGCTCTGCGATCCCAGTTTGCACAAACCTTCTCGCATCACCCGGACCGTCAATTCACCCATCCAGCAATCTCTGACTCAGCGCACTAGGCAGTTATGACAGTCGTTGTAATCTGTCGTTCGCGTCCCGGTGATTCCCTCAACGTTCACCGAGGACGCGCAGACGTCACGCGAGGCCGAGCTAGGCCGGTCCCGTACCGGCAGCATTGCACGCTCGCGGGTCCCATGGTTCGAGGGAGGGATTCACCGAGCTCGGCGCGGTGAAGTCGCCGTTTCCTTTGATGCCCGGGGGGTCGTACGCGGTCGATGTGGTGATCGACGAGGCAACTCCCGGCGTCGTTGACGTCTTCGACGCCGATGTCTTCGACTTTTTCAACGTAGTAGTCGTGGTCGCGGGGTTGGGCTTCACCGTGGCGCCCGTGCCGGTCTGCACCGTAACCTCTGAGCCGGCCGTTACTTCACTGGGGTCGTAGCCGAGGACGGCCGGGCCTTCCAGTTGACTCAGCACTGATTCCGCGGCCGCGAGATCCGGGCTCGTCCAGTCGCCGTTGGCCGGCGGCGGAGAGCCGCCGTACCAGACCACCGTTTCGCTGACGGGTCCGTTCGAGGTGACATCACCCGTGGAGACGACGTCGAAGCCTTTCGCCCTCAGCGGGTCGGCCACGGCGGCCGCTTGATTGGCCACGCCGGTGCCGTTCTCGACAGTGACTCTGACGGTCGGGGGCTTGGGTAGCGCTTCGCCCGTGAAGGAGTTGTCGCCGTTCGCCACGTCAAATATGTGGTCGACGGCTTCGACCCCGCTGGGCTGAACGGGGAAGACCACGTCGCCGTAGTAGTACCCCTGATAGAGAAGCGAGCCGGTCTCTACGTTGGTCACCGGGTAGGTGAACTGGGCGACATTAGATATCTGAGTGTGGGCGAACGTGCGCGCGAGACTCACCATGGCCGATTCAGAGAACTCACTATCGACGGTCAGATCGGGGAGCACCGAAGTTGCGATGCTCTGGTCGACCAGGGGATTGCTGAGTCCCCGCGTGGCCACCTTCGCCGCTAGCACGCGCAGGAATTCGTGGGTGCGTCGTATTCGCGCCAGGTCCGAGAGCGTCTCAAAAGTCCACGAACGCGGATCATGGTTCGAAGGGCTGGGCTGAATCTGCAAGTGACGTGCGCGTACGACCTGTAGAGCGTGATAACCGTTCAAGTCGTAGCAACCGGAGCGCTCGATGTTGAGACCGGACTCTTGATCAAATATCGGGACGGGGAAGTACATCTTTACTCCGCCCAGTGCGTTCACGACGTTGGCGAACGTGTCGAAGTTGAGTTCGATGTAGTGGTTAATCGGTATGGCGAAGTCTTCCTCGATAGCGTCAATGAGCTGACTCGGTCCTTCGTAGAGGGCGGCGTCGATCTTATTGGCACCAATCTTTCGAGCGTTGGGAACAAAGAGGTCGCGAGGAATCGACAGTAGCGAGACCTTCCCCGTGCTCGGAACGAGATGCAAGATCATATCGATATCGCTGTTGACGCCCGTCACCCCATCAGCACATAGCCCGTACGCTTTATTTTGCACTTTGAGTGCGCAGCGGTCGGTGGAGCCGATGAGAAGAATATTCTCCGTTGCGCCCGCGCTTTGCAGTCCGCCCACTTTCACGCGATTGACGAGGGATCCGAGGTAGTAGTAGTCGGCCACTACACCACCGACGACGAGAACGGCGACGAGTCCTATGGCAATCATCGACCGGCGAATCCATACTCTTCGGCGACTGCCTACCGTGCGGCGATGTCCCGTGGCGGTGACCTTGGGGCGATGATCTCGCTTGGCGTTGACGCGAGTGACGGCCTCGCCCATCGCTACTAGTCGATCGTGGTTAGCGAGTCTCTTCCCGGGCGGTGTGGGACCACCGCCTTCAGTATCGCCAGGCACCGAGCAATTCTAGTTGTCGCCCTCCACGTGACTGAACACGGTCACTTCACGCTCAACCGTCGTCGTGCGCTCGCTACGACTTGAGATATGGAGTGCAAGAGGGTGCAACGCGGCGCTAGCGGCGTCGAACCACCAGAACGAGAAGCCTCCGAGCAAACACCGTCAGGACGAGATAACTTTCCAGCTCGAACCATTGCAAGGTCCAGTTATCGATGAACCGGCTAGTACGTCAGGACGTTGGTGAGATGAAATGAGTCGATGCATTTTGTCATGGCACTCACCGGCCCGGACCGCTATCGATGACGGGGCCAGCGGGGTGGGTGGAACTCCTTTCGGGAAGGCATTCGGGCCACGTTCGGCACCGTCGAATATGGCGTGCCCGCCCCCCTTATTGGGTTCACCCCCGTCAACTACGGACCAGGGACGTACTTTTGGACTGCCTCGGTGTGAAGGTAGACCGACGAACTATTGGCACAGGCCACGAACGGGAAGGGCACCACGGTTGACTCTTTCTGGCCGGGGGGATACACGCGAAGTCCGGCGGCCGTAACCGGACCGCAGGCCGAAGCGGGGAAGTTTTCGGCCACGGTGATCTGCAAGATGACGGTGGCAGTATTGCGAGAGGTGTTGTCATTGAATCCGGTGGCCGTCTTGGCGCTGGTGAGGGTGACGAGGACGGGTGCGTGCTGCGCGTTGCGAGAGGCGGCGCTACCGAGCTGAATTCCGGTTTGAGTGACGCCCGAGACGACGGGATAGCCGCGAATGGTGCAGGCGTGGGCCGACAGATTAGTGAAATTCAAGTTGTAGTAGGAGCTGCCGGCTGCGCCGTTTCCTTGAGTGTTCAACCAGACATCGAGATTGGCGGTGGTGCACTCGCGTACGCCCGCGGCCGACGAGGCCTCGGGACCTTGGGGAAGGCCCCACGCCCCGAGGCCCGCGACAAGTGCGATCGTCCCGGTCCA
>JAOBWI010000080.1 GCA_025463285.1 Acidimicrobiaceae bacterium
CATCCAGATGAGATTGGCGTCATGGCACCGTTACTGGAGCGGGAAATCCTGTTCCGGTTGCTGCGCGGCCCACCTCCAGGTCCCGCGCGGGCCCTGACTGAGTCAGTCTTTCGCTGATCGCCTGGAGGTCAAAAGACCCCGAAAGCGCGTCCAGTTTCTTTGAGTTAGCGCTACGGGCCGCTCAATCAAGAAAAAGAGAAAGTATCGCGATCCTAGAAGTTTCCAGTTTCTCCATACCCATAGACACGTACGAAGCCATGCAGTCTTCCGAGGATCCGATCGAATCAAATCCTCCCGTCCCTCTGGAAATGCAAATGACGCACTTAACGAGGCGTTGAATTGACTCGGTTCGACATGGCCTCGTCCCAACAAGAAACGAACATACGCACCACGAAAATCGAACCCGGCTAGTTGACTCATGGCGAAGCTTCCAAATACTCGCGGGTTCACGTCGTGGATCCAGTCATTCCCGTCCGCATCTCGAATGACGTCGAAGCACATCAGTCCGCGGATACGTAGCGAATCGGCCAGTATTCGCGCGGTTTCTTCCAGCTTCGGATCGTCTCGAAATTTCACCACGCTCGAGGGGCCACGTACATAGATACGCTTTATGACTTCGTAGGCTGCGATGACGTCGATGCCTCCGTCGCCCACGCAACTCGCACACACCAGAGCATCGCCGTCAATAAATTTCTCGTAGAACCAATCGTTGGGGTGTTCGATTGCGGCGACAAACCCCTGGAGTGTTTCGAGGGTATCGAACACCTTCACGTGGGAGCCGGACGCGCCGATGCGTCGTTTGAGCACGACAGGTAACGACAACTCTGCGACCGCCTCCGACGGTGAGGTTGTGTCACAGAGAAGAGTTTGAGGAGCCCTCAAACCGAGCTGGCCCAAAAGGCGCGAAATATGCCACTTGTCGAGTATGGAAGACCGTCCATCCCACGCGTCCGAACGCTGCGATGTGGGCAAGAGATCAAGAGCCGCGTAGGTCGCCATTGCCATGCTTTCCGTCGGTTGAACGTCCGCCACGTACTCGGTCGAAAGGAGGTCGGACAACTCGGCTGGACTTGGCGGGGAGACGAGAAATACGTTTCTGTCGAAAAGCAAGCGTTCGGGCCGCCAACCCGGTGGGCCGACGCTGATCCGAACGGTGCGAAAGTTCTCATTTTGCAGAATTACGGCCAACTGGGAGAAAGACTCCCACCGGCCTTCGTCAAGGAACACGACCGCTGGCTCCGCGCGAGTCTGGTTATCAGCCACGGGTGCGTCCGAACTGCCTTCGGAGCTGGGTAATGAGCGCGATCTGGACGGGAAAACTACTGCACACGAGGCCGCCAATGTGATTTACCGAGGTTCCCCCGACTCTACGCTTCTGGCCACGATGCCTCGTTTGAGTTTGATACGGGGCGGCCGGCATGATGGTCTACACACGGTCAGATCCAAGTCTTTCATGGAGCGTTGAGCGAATTTCGATTGCTACCCTGTCTAGTCGCCCGAAGCGGCTTTCATCGACCTATGAGCGGGGGTAGTAGGCATGACCGAAGTGACCATCGTCGGCGCTGGCCCATACGGCCTCTCACTCGCGACGTACTTGAGCGATAAAGAGATCCCTTTTCGAATCCTGGGTACACCGATGGAGTTCTGGAAGACCTCGATGCCCGAGGGAATGTCGCTCAAATCTGACGGACACGCGTCGTCTCTGTTTGATCCGTCGGACTCGTTTACTCTCGCTCGGTTCTGCCTAGAAGAAGGCATTCCGTACGCCGATCTCGGACTGCCCGTATCGCTTCAGACCTTTATCTCCTATGGTCTGGCCTTCCAAGAGCGAATGGCTCCGATGGTTGAAGACCGGATGGTGTGTTCCGTAAAAGATAACGGAGAGGGTTTTGAATTGATCCTCGACGATGGAGAGCGCCTTTCAACTCGCAATCTGGTGCTTGCGGTGGGCGTGGGCTATTTCGCATATATGCCGGCTGCCCTTGACGGTCTCACGAACAATTACGCGACCCACAGTTCCCATTACGGAGACCTGGCTTCGCTGGCGAATCGAGATGTAGCCATCCTCGGCGCCGGGGCTTCCGCGCTCGATTTGGGAGCGCTACTACATCGAGCGGGATCTCGTCCCGTCATCATTGCGCGCGGGCCAACTGTCTCGTTCCACGACTTACAACCTCTCCCCCGAACGTTCCGCAGTCGTCTTCGGGCTCCCACCTCTGGTATTGGACCAGGCTGGCGTTCCTGGTTCTATTGCAAGGCGCCTCGCCTCTTCCATTACTTGCCTGAGACATTGCGACTTCGACAGACGAAGAGTCACGCGGGTCCGTCGGGAGGCTGGTTCATCAAAGAGGCAGTGGTGGGCAAGGTACCGATCATGGTCAATACGTCAATCCAAGAGGCCGCGATAGAGGGCGACCGCGTCCGCCTCGACCTCCATTCGCTCAAGGCTCGCTCCTCCCGGTTGGTTGTCGATCACGTCATTGCGGCAACGGGGTATCGCGTCGACGTGAATCGCCTCACCTTTCTAGATGAATCCCTGGTGCGTCGAATAGAGACGGTACAACGTACGCCGATCCTCACCTCATATTTCGAGTCCTCCGTCCCGGGCCTTTATTTTGTGGGGCCGGTCGCGGCCAATAGTTTCGGTCCGCTACTACGTTTCGCCGTTGGTGCGGAGTTCGCTGCGCGCCGCGTCTCTCGCAGACTCGCTAGCAGGGTCGAGGGACTCTCACAGCACTGAAAGCGACGTGCTCCACGAGGGAATCACGTCTCGCACCGGCGCGTGTAGAACGTTCTCCAACAATCCGCCGTATACGTCGCGGAAGTCCGTTGTTACCTGCAAGTTTCCATTTTCGTCGAGAGAACGTAGTGAGGGTTGATCCCCATAGAGACCGCCCTTGACAGCGTTACCGATGAGAAATACGGGGGCGGAAGTCCCGTGGTCAGTGCCGAGGCCAGCGTTGGACATGACGCGCCGGCCGAACTCGGAGTAGACCAGGACGGTCACGTCATTGGCACGGCTTCCTGCGCTGATACTCGTCATAAAGGATCCCACGGCGCTATCGACCTCAGCGAGAAGAGCATTTTGGTCCGCTTGCTCGCCCACATGCGTGTCAAAGGAACTCACATTCGCCTCCCACACCCGCGTCGGCACGTCCGCGTTGATCAGCGTCGACACCAGGGAGAGTTGCTGACCAAGGGCGGAACCCGTCGGTGTTCTGGGCACCAGCGGCCCGAGCGCCTGGGCCGCGGTGTAAAGGTCGGTGATCGATGTGGCCGCTGCCGATTCCAGTATGCCGTCGGAGGACGACGGTTGCCCGAGGCTCGGAATCTGGGATACCGCCGGTCCCCATGGCGTCAGTATGCCGCCGACGTCGACCATCGAAGCGACATTTTTGTTGCCCACCAGTAGCGGGGGCAACGTCGAACCAACGCCAATCGCGTTGAGCGCATTGTGGGGTTGGAGATCGAGCCATCGGCCGATCCAGCCGCTCGACACCGCCGAATCGAGGGACGCTGATTGCCAGATGGCCATCGACGAAAAGTGCGACAGGCTGGGATTGGGGTAACTCACTCCTTGAACAATCGCCACTTTGTTTTGACCGTAGAGAGCATTGATCTGGGGCATGGATGAGTTGAGAGCAAGAGTGCTGGTAATAGGAAAAAGTTGCGACGAGGAGAGCGCGATGTTCGATCGGGCACTGTGATATGTCGGATCGGTGAAAGGCACCACTGTATTCAGTCCGTCGTTCCCTCCGTAGAGCGTGACTATGACAAGAATTGGCGTGCTCAAGGGAAGCGGCGAATTGCTCGCCGCGCTCGCCAGAGACTCCAGGGAAAGCTCCGTCGCTAAGGTTGCGAAAAGGCTCGCCCCCGTCCACTTCAGGAATCGCCGGCGGTCGAACTCACAGGTGATCATGCACTCACCACGTATTCAGGGCTCAACAGGGCGACGGTGGCGAACTCCGCCGGCGTTGCACTCGAGGCCGCCAGCGTGCTCGCGGTTCGCCTCGACCATTCGGGGATGCCTAGCCAGTCGGCGCACGCCTGCACCATCTTCGACTTGGGGACATTGATCGGCGAGAGATCGGCTTCGGCCACCATGAGCTCGAGAGCCATAAATCGGTACTGAAATGCGGCCCCGCTGAGCCAGGCCTGTCCGTAAGGCCAGCCCCCCACGTTGGGAGGATTGAACGGTAACTGGCCCATTTGGGATAGATACCAATGAAGATTTCCGGCATTTATCGACGAGGGGCGTATCTTCATGGCTCGGCACGCGCCGACGAACCATTCGATCGGGGATTTGACCAGAGAATTGGCAGGATTGCTCCACGCGTTCGATCTAACCAGAGCGCTGACGAGAGAGAAGTTATTCCGAGTGGCGAAGCTCCTCGCGAGCGCCGCGGGAGGCTTGGTCGTGGCGGAGACGAAACGAAACCACATCCTCTCCGTGATGAACTTGGCGTTGAGACCATTGGAAACAATGAGCGAGGCGAGACTCCGCGCGTCAAGCTTCGAGGTAGTGCCGAGCACAGTGAGCGGATGGGAGAAATGCTTCTGGGCGTCGAAAGTAACCGTACCGCTTGACAGATTGGTGGAGTAGCCCGTCAGGGCGCGAGCCGCCGCAGTGACGTCGTGCTGCGTGAAATTGTTCACTCCGATCGTCATGAGTTCCATCAATTCACGCGCCAAGTTCTCATTTGGCGAGGACAGATAGTTCTCCTCATTGTCGAGCCAGAAGTTGAACGCTCCGTCGACCACCATCTCCCTCGCCATGTCTTTGAAGTTCGCTAAGGCATATTTGCGAAGCGTCTCGTTTTGTTTCTGCATGGTCAGTGGATAGATAACTTTGTCAACCGACGTCGCCCAGTGCCCGTGCCAGAACCACGTCATTCGCTCGCTCAAGGGGTGGTCGGCGGCAACCATGCGATCAAGCCACCACGAAACAAGTTCCGTTTGGCCCGAATACACGGCATTCCAGAACGCGGTCACGGATGGTGCATTGGCGTCGGGAATCTGACCGAGATTGGCGAAGGTGGGAGTTGCGATCGAGTCGAGTCCAGGATCGACGCGACCGTGCGCGAGCACCGTTGCTTGAGTGGCCTTGATGCCGCGTTGCAGCATCTCGGCGTACTGGCCGGGCCTTGGACCGAAGTTGAATCGATGTAGCAGGCGAGCCGTGGCGAGCCGTTGAGACGCGGAGGGGCTCACCCATGCAATTTACAGCGGCAAACCGCCCTTCCCGAGAAATCTCTCACAAGGCGATAAATCTACGAAAAATCGAGATGGTGAGAGACGGGTCGGCCGTTGGGAACTCACTGATTTGGCGCCCCCGGGTTCGTTACGGGGTGATCGTCACGTGAGAGACCGGCGAGGTATACGAGCGCCCATAGCCGCTATACGTGGCGTAGATCGAGGCCGGTCCCGGGGAGAGATGGGTGATCGTGACGAGACACTCCCCGAATGGATTGGGATGGCACAAAGCGAGTTGCGAGCCCACATGCACGGTGACGACGCTGGTGGGATAAATGCCTTCGCTATTGGCGATAATCCCCGTCACCTGCACGACGACCGGCTCCGACCCAGACATCACGGGTTCCGCCGTCGTGGCGCTGAGAGTCCGACCGGCTACAGGAATCACGAACTCGGGATCGCTATAGGCGGAGTACCCATATCGGTTGTGGGCTTGAGCAGTGACCCAATAGATCCGATGATCAACTAATCCTTTCACGATGCAGTTTGGCTGAAAGGAGTCGGAGGCGGGACACACCTTCGTGAGAGTGCCATCCGTCAGCGTGACGCGATACGAGCTGACGGGCGCGCCACCGGGGTCGAGAGAGGGGTGCATGTACGTCCAGACTTGCCCGCCGGCGACATTTCCTGATACCTGACGCGGGGTAGTGGGAATTTCCGCGGCGCAGTCGGGATTGGAACTGGTCCAGGCGATGTTTCCGGCGCTATTTACCTCCACAAATCGATGAGCACCGTACGCGACGTCGCTCCAATTCGCGGTTGAATTCGTGGGAACGGGGCTGACCGACCACGTGGCGCCGGTTGAGGACGAGAGAGAACCGATTGATGTTCCCGGAGAGTTCTCTGGGGCTACGAACTCGCCACAACCGAACGTCGCTCCCGTGACGTCTCGGGCCGGAGAATACTGATGCAGCGCCCACACATACCCGTACACGGACGTCGCTACATATCCGGCCCCCGAATCGTCAAGCGCTACAAACGTCCCGTTGCCGAAAACGACCGCGCCCCACTTCAGACCGTTACCGAGCGGGGGATACAGACCCCAGTCGACACCGTTGGCCGAGATCAAGGTTGAACCGACGGCGGAGTCGACGGCGACGAAGTGGCCGTTGCCGTAGGCGATCGACGTTAAGTCCCATGGACGGTGATTCCAAACCAGCGTCCATTGGGTGCCGTTCGTCGAAGTGGCGATCTGGCCAAGCGATCCCACGGCGACGAATCGTCCTTGGTCAAAGATCACGTCCGTCCACTCGCCGGTGGGTCCCGCGACCGCTGTCCAATCGGTTCCGTTGGTAGAAACGATTTCCTCCGGATTTGCCGTCGCCGACGAGAGGGCCACATACTGGCCGTCTCCGTAGGCGACGGTTTGCCACGAACCTGAGGGCACTGGATATGTCTGCCACGTGCCCGCGTTTGTCGAAACTGCGACCTCGGAGTTGTGTCCGAGGACAATCCACTGGCCCTTGGCGTAGGCAACGGTGGACCAACTCCCACTTGGCGAAGGAGCGACGGCAGCGTTCCAGACGTTTGAGGGAGGTGCTTCTACGGCGCCGAGGTTTGCGGACGGCAACCAACAGGTCGCCGTGATCAATGTAAAGACGACAGCTATTGCCGATGAGAAAGTGGGGATACGACGAATATGTTTGCCTCGGGGGGCCGACGTGCGCACCGATCAACTCTACTTAGGGCGACAGCTTTTTGCCCCAAGAGTCGCCCAACGTTGGCACAACTGCTAGGCCAACGTCCAGGTGGCTTCGACCATGAAACTTTACGATCCATCGAGAATCCTTGCAACGAACGAGAGTACGAAGCGGTCAACCGTCTGGACGTTCCCGGTCGGCCGCGAGCTATGAGGGTTTTCACCGTTATCCTTGCCCGGATCGCCTGAATCCACGTGACGCTCTAGGCCGTCGTCCCTGCAAGAAGTTGAGAGTCTCGATCGGCAGAGCCGCGAGTTAGCACGAAAAACCGGGGATTTATTGAATACTCTTTTCTTGCCCCGAACCTCCATAGAGGTTTCTGATTCGAGCCGGTTTAAAACCAAGGCGCTCCGCGAAGACATCGTTGCCTGCAGAAAGTGCCCACGGAGACGACTCGACTATAAATTTAGCCCCCCTGGCGCTTACTTCCTCCACGTAGCCGCTGAAACAGAGCCACCGCACGTTGCCCCTGTGCGCCGTGTACGCCCAAATATTTCGAACAACGTTGCCCGTTTGCGCTCCAAGACAAAACGCCACGGGACGGTCTTCTCCGTCAACGACGGCGACACAGATTGCACCACGAACGTCATGGAGATTCCACTGAGTGCCCTTAAAGACCTGATCGATGACGCCGTCAAGTTCATGGCGCTTCCAGCCACTGTCCTCGCCGATCTGAATAACAATCTTTTCAACCTCGGAGGGATCGACGGGTCTGACCTTGTAGCCTTCGCTTTTGGCTCTTGCAGTGGCTTTTCGGATGTTTTGTTTCGCCTGACCCTGCCAGTAGAGACTGAGTGGAGAGGGAAGTTCAATATATGAGGAGACGAAACTGCTGAGTTTCCATGGTCGTCGAGGATTAAAAATCCATTTAACGCTTTCGGTATCTGACGCCGATACAGACACATTGACTATCGGGAACTCCCTGAGGTAGTGAACTGCTCGCCACGTTCTCACGGGGTGGCATACTGCCATCGCGAGGCGCTTTAGTTGAGGCCTCTGGACTCCTGATGAGTTCTGGAACAGAGAAGCTAGAAATCGATTGATTTCTCTCTCGTCGCTGGGGCTCACGTCAACCGTTTTCTATTTGCGGAGTCAGCGGGGATCTGTCCAGGGAACAACTACCTGAATCTACTCGCTGGGGCCAAGAAATCTGCGAACTTCTTGCAACCCAGAAAGATCCCACGCAGCACGGGGACTCGGCTCGGTGACTCCCAAGCTTGTTCTGCGCCGGCTTGAGTTGCACGGTCCACGCCGCCTTCACCCCAACGGGCCGACGCCCGCGCCGAGCGGGCCTATGGGCGAAGAAGTGTTCTCGCGATGGGTACCAGGTTGGAAAAACCTTCGAATGAGCCGATGCCCATGTTCGCGCCTTCTCAGGTTCAACGGCTTCTTCACCGACGAGCGGGCATTTGGCCTCACCAGCGAATGCGGTGGGGGATAGCGCGTCGGTGTGCTTACCGACACAAATGGCGAAAACTTTGGTGAATCGCGCGGACTTAACCCCTCCCCCCTGGGTTTCATAGACGCTTGTGTCCGTTCAAATTGCCTCAATGGTTGTCCGAGTTTACGAAGGGAGGTCGAAGTAGAGATCTCCACCCGTTTTCGAGCAGCGTCGACAATGATCGGCCCCGGCTCACTTCGTTACCCTTTCGAGTTCCGCATTCCCTTCGGGCTCGAAGAGCTGGACGTGGCCCTCCCCTTCAAGGGCTTAATGGGGCGAACCACCTCAGCTGAGCACTGAGTGACGACTTCAAGAATCTCGAAGCACTCGCACATCATTCACCAAAAAAAAATACGGCGCTGGTCACCGGCTGTGAATTATTCAGAATTACGAAACGAACTGTGAGTGATCTCGATGTGGTTAACACGCACGAGGAGCAAGCGGCGGACCGCTCCTCACGGCGACGCCTCCACGGTGGCTCGTTACGACTCGCGGTTCGACACTGATCACATCGCCCCACGACGCAGCCAGTTTTAAGTTTCACACGAACGCAACATATGCTGACCAAAAATCTGTCAACTTGGCGAATATATTGATTTCTTCGCCAATGATGTATCCGCCCTTCGATTCTTTCGAAGATGGTTCTCAGTGCTCAGCTGAGGTGGTTCTGCCCAACATGCCCTTGCGGGGGAGGGCCACGTCCGTGATGCATTTTCCATTAAGCAACTCTCGGAATGGGATCAGAGAATGCTCTGCATGTTGCGTCAGGAAATATTGACGCTGAGGTGAATCGGAAGATCGCTCGACGAGTTACCGACACTGACTTGGTACGTCCCGGGAAAGAACTGAAATCCTCCTCCGGTAGAGGAAATCTGAAGGCTTGCCACTGGAAAACTCAACGTCACTTCTCGTGACTGCCCTGGATCGAGGGTGACCCTGGCAACAGCTCGGAGCTGTTCGGGCGGCTCATCCGTAGCGGCGGGATCTTTGACGTAGACCTGGAGCACGTCGGCGCCCCTGACGCTTCCCGTGTTCGTAACCAATAGAGAAACGTTGATATTCCCGGATTCTCGCTGCACGCTCGGGTTACTGAGAGAGAAGGTCGTATAGCTGAGGCCAAAGCCGAAGGGGAAAAGTGGGGCGACGTTGTGCGCTTGATACCAGCGGTAGCCCACGTCGAGCGCGGAGGGTCCGTTCCCGAAACTGACGGTGTCGTCAATACCGGGGAACTGTGCGGGGGAGGCGACAGATTGCTCGGCGGCGGTGGCGGGAAAGGTGATCGGGAGTCGCGCGGACGGATCGAATGCGCCGGTCAGAATCGCCGCGATGGCGTGACCGTCTTCCTCACCCGGATACCAATCTTCGACAACACCCTGGACCTGATCGAGCCATGGCATTAGGACGGGATTTCCCGTATTGAGGACCACAATCGTGTGGGGATTGGCTCTCGCAACCGCTTCGATCAGTGCGTTTTCGTCACCCGAAAGATTGGAGCCGGTCTGGTCGACCCCCTCGCTGCTCATTTCGTCAGCGAAGACGATCGCTACTTGGGACCGGCGAGCGACGGTGACGGCGGCGTTGATCTGAGGAGAGACGTACGCGATACCGAGTTCCGGCGGACCTTGACGAATTACGGAAAACCATCGTGCTTCTAACGCGTAATTCGTGTGAGCTCTTAGTCTGACCACCGTGGTCATGTTCGAGGGCGTGTGTAGGCCTGCGGAGCCCAGAATCTCTCGACCGTTGAGGTAGAACCAGGTGTCCCCGATCTGCTGGAGAGAAATTTCGTATGCCCCATTTCTTTTCACTCGTACGACGGCCTTCCAGTGGCTCCAGCCTTTACCCGAGCCCGGGGCCGAGGCGGTGACGATGTTATTGGTCACGTTGGATGCCGCTTCCATAAAGAGGTCTGCGTTGCCGTCTTGGTGCTTTTGCTGCGCCTTCTTTTGAGGCGGCCACGCGGTGCCCTGGACGATTCCTACGTTGCTCAACGAGCCCACGTCGATCGAGGTTGGTCCCCCCGGCGCGTAGGCCACTGTCACACGAGGCCCGAGAGCCTTCTTTAACGCGGCCAGTGGCGTGACGATGAAGGGAGGGATCACTTCGGAACTTCCCTTGCCGGTGGTGTCCGGGCATTGGGCGTCGGCGCCGACAACCGCGACGGTTTTTGTGGTGCTGGCCAATGGCAGGACCTGGTTGGCGTCCTTTAAGAGAACCGCGCTCTCTTCGGCGGCCCGTAGCGCGACGGAAGCGTGCGCCGGTGACGTGGCGACGGCGAAGGGAAACGCTGGACGAGGATGCGCGATCAGCCCAAAGGCGAACATCTTGGTCAGCACCGTCCTCACCGCGCGATTGAGATAGGTGATCGACAGAGCGCCAGACTTTACCCGACCGATCACCGTGGCGGCCGAGGCCGGTTTTATGAGGTCCAGACCAGCATCAAAGGCGGCCGTCATGTTGCGCGCCGCCCGCTCATCGGAGCGAACGAATCCCGTGAAGCCCCAGGACGCGAGGGTCGAGTACGTGTAGGGATCTGCGCAGGAGGTCACGCCGTTGAGAAATCCTGTCGCACACATCAATCCAGCGACGTGCGCCACTTTGACGGCCGCTTCAAACGGAACGTTGTAAAGCTCGGCGAGTGCACGGGGCGTGACCTGAGAGTTCAACCGGGCGCGGGCTGTTTCCTGGGCGTAGGCCCCGATGTGCTTGGCCAGGGCCATGACTCGCTGGGACTGAATACCTTCAATATCGGCGACGCCGAGCGCGCTCGTTAAATACGGGTCCTCCCCGTAGGACTCGAAAACCCGTCCGCTTTGGGGAACACGCGCCAGATTCAGTTCGGGACCCTGGATGACGTTGACGCCCTTGACTAGGGCTTCTTCTCCCTCGACTTGGCCAACGGCGTGGGCCAGCGTGAGATCGAAGGAGGCCCCGACACCGATCGCCGACGGGAGTTGGGTGGCGCCAGTGTCGCGCCCCGCTAGTCCGTCCGGCCCGTCAGAGAGGGTAAGGGAAGGAATACAGAGAGAAGGGATCGCTCCATTGAAGTTTTCTATCCCGTGGCCTTTTTGCAGGACAACGAAGTTCGCCTTCTCGGCCAGGGTCATTTTGGCGAGGACTTGTTGAGCGAGGCGCTCGGGACTTGCCAGGTTTCGCCGTGACTCTTCCACCCACGGACAACGCACAGGGGAGCTCGTCGTTGGTGTAATAACGACGGCGCGAACGCGGCCCTCGGCGGACGCGGGGGAGATTCCCATTAGGGCGCTCAGCGCCACTAGACCGCTAAGTGCCGCCACGACGATACGTCGCTTGCCATCGAAAAAGCGTCGGTGGCACGAGGGGCGACGGGCGAGAGGCGAGGTGATAGCCCAGTCTATTTGGGTGCCCGTTTGAAGATTTTGCCAAGTTCGTCGAAGCCGAATCGGCGGTCGGTTCGTTAGGAGGTCGGCGCGACTAATCCCCACGACTCCGCGACCAGTCGCATGGAGCGTGCGCGGACCTCGAAAGAGTGAGCGCGGGTCGACAGCATGATTTCGTCGGCACCCGTTCGTCTTTCGAGCGCGAGAAGACCCTCGCGCACCGTTTCTGGATCGCCGATGATGTGCGACGCGAGCGCCTGACTCACGACGTCTGTCTCTTCGTCGCTGAAGGAATACTGCGCGGCCTCTTCCGGCGAGGGAAGGAGTCCCACGGTACCAGTACGGCTCTGAAGAATACTGAGCGCAGTAGAACCCGAAAGGTAGCGCGCTTCATCGAGCGTCGGGGCGCACAGAACGGACGCCGCCACCATGACGCAGGGATGGTCCAGCAGCATCGAAGGTTGGAAGCTCGAGCGATAGAGTGAGAGGGCCTGGTCCAGCAAATCGGGAGCGAAGTGATAGGCGAACGAGAAGGGTAGTCCTAACATTCCCGCCAACTGCGCGCTAAAGGTCGAGGAACCGAGAAGCCAGACCTCGGGCAGATACCCGCTTCCGGGAGTTGCGAAAGGGTGCGGCGATGCTCCCTCTCGAGGTATGAGATAGCCAATCAACTCGACCACGTCGTCGGGGAATGACGCCGCGCGTAGGTCAGGGCTCCTTCGCAACGCTCGTGCCGTGCGGTGATCAGTCCCCGGTGCGCGACCGAGTCCCAAGTCGATGCGCCCGGGATGAAGAGCTTCCAACGTGGCGAACTGCTCGGCGATGACGAGGGGAGCGTGATTGGGCAACATGACGCCACCCGACCCCAGTCGAATGGTGGACGTAGCGTTGGCCAGGTGCGCAATGACGACCGCCGGCGCGGAACTGGCGATGGCCAGCATCGCGTGATGCTCCGCCACCCAAAGGCGGTGGTAGCCGAGTTGTTCAACGAGGCGGGCCAAATCCGTTGTCTCGCCAAGAGCCTGGGCCGGAGACGATCCGCTCGCCACCGTGGCGAGATCGAGCACGGACAGGGGAATCATGGTGGCATCAGACTAGGGTCGCAGCGAAACTCATCGCCCGCTGCTTAGGTCCAATGGTTGCCGGGAGTCCGGACGGCCGGGCTCAGACGCTGGCTCATAGCGACTCGGTCGGGCTCAACAATGGACTCGGTTCCGATGAGGAGGGCAAGAACTCTCGCAAACTATATGCTTCGCGAATGCGTGACATATTTGAGCGCTTCGAACTGGCCAAGAGCGTGGAGAAGGTCGAGGCCATTGCTCGCCGTCAGTTGGCGCCCCCCGCGGCGTACGCCTTTGGTGTCGCCAGTCGTCTTTTGGAACCCACGATCCAGCGCGTGGGCATGAACACGACGCCGCCACCCGCGTATGAGATCGTCGCCAACTACGCCCGAGGATGGTTACTGTTCGGCGCTACTTTCCATAACGCTCACGGTCTCAAATGGCATCGCTTCGCACAGCGTGCCGTCATCACTCCAGAAACGGTGCGCGTTCCTAAGCGAATGCGCGAAGTGCAACGCCGCCTGAAGTTGGAAGTGCGCTTCGACGAGGACTTTGAGACGATTATGAAGCACTGCCGTGAGGGCCGCACCGGGTGGCTCACTGACGAAGTCGTTAGCGCGTTTCGCGGCGTCTACGATCTCGGATTCATATCCACGGTGGGTACGTATCGCGACGGGCGCTTGGTCGGTGGAATGTGGGGGATGACCGTGGGCCGCACGCTTGGGATTCAGAGCGCGTTCCATCTTGAGAACCACGCGGGGTCGTTGGCGCTCGTCGCCGTCGCCGAGAAGATGATGGAGGGCGATCGATGGTCAATGGTGGACTCGGTACTCCTCAACGACCACTATCGACGCTACGGCGCGCGGGAGGTTACGACGGATAAGTTCTGTGAGTTGGTTTGGAGTTCAATGCTGTCGGCGCGCTAGGAGCGAACTCGATCTTGTCGCCGAAGTTGAGCGTCGATGGCTTTCCTACTGGGCGGGCCCCGAGATAAGGGTAAGACTCAGTGTCTGCGCGGTGCCGTTGACGTTGACGTAGCCGACGGTCACGCTGTCGCCCGGGCGGAACTCTTGGAGAACTTTGGCGATGTCGGTCGTCGTTGTGACGGACTGACCGTTGATGGTCGTGATGACGTCACCTCCAGTGAGGGCCGAGTTCCCGGCAGGAGTGTTGGGGATTGTCTTATCGACTGGTACACCGCTCACGGTTGAAGGTGTCGTCGCGCCGACCCCAGTGGGGGTGCCCACCTCGACGCCGAGGAAGGCCGTTGCGCCCACGTGCACGGTCGACGTCGACGTACCCTTTTCAATGGTCGTCACTACGGCGAGGGCCGTATTGATCGGGATGGCGTAGGCCTGCGTTGTTGACGGCGTAGACGACACGAATCCAAAGCCGCCACTCTCTGAAGATCCCGCGGTGTCCATCCCGATCACCTTTCCTTTCGAGTTGACCAGTGGGCCGCCCGAGTCTCCGGGCTGAATATCGGCGTTCATCTCAATCATTCCGGTCAACTGTTCCGCACCCGCCGGATTCTCGTTGTCGCTCGCCGTGATTGATTGGTTAGTGGCCACCACGGATCCGGCAGCGTAATTCGGAGTACCGCCCACGCCACCCGCGTTTCCGATGCCCACGATCTTCTCGTCTTTCACTACGTCACTCGAGTTAGCGGTCTTGATGGTGTTCAGCCCCGACGCGTTGTCGAGCTTGATGAGCGCCACGTCGCGCGTCTCGTCGTATCCGACGACCTTTGCCTGGTAGGTCGTGCCGGTCGCGATGTCGGTGGCGCTGATGGACGTCGCGCCAGCGATGACGTGATTATTGGTCAGTACCAGTCCGTTGGACGTGAGCACCATGCCCGTTCCGGCGGCGCTGGCTCCTTGGTAGGAAAGATTCGTGTTGATGTCCACCAGTCCGGGGTCAACGGACTTGGCGATTTTGGCCGCTGCGGGGTCATTGGTCGAGGAGTTACGCGAAGGTCCCGAAATGGAGGGAAAAGAGACACCGCCGCCGAAGCCGCCAGGGAAGGTACCCGAGCCGTTCGATCCGAAGTACGGGCCGGAGGTACGCGACGCCGCCGACGGTGGCGTTGCTGGCTTCACGACGTCGTGACCGAGGAAGAATCCCAATCCGCCAATCGCCACCAGCAGAGCCAAAGCTGTCAAGGCGTTCAAGAAGCTCAGGCGAGCCTTGTAGTGCACCTTCGGCGTTACCCCCGGTGCGACCGGCTCATTCGTGTCACTGTTCTCTTCCCACTCCACCTCGAACTCCTTTCGCGGGTACATCGAACGTTGACCAGTATGCGCGGGGATGATGAGTTCGCACTACAGAGGGACTAAGAAACCCCTAAAATACTGGAGTTCGCGACGTAGACAGTCGAAAGGCGCGCCGCGACTCCTTGTGGAGTCACGAGGATCGGCGGAATTTCTTCTACGAGAGCTATCGACTTCGTTCTTCGAAGGAGACCCGAGTCGATAGCCCACTGGCGAGACTTCGCCGCCAACGCGCTGGTGGATCAAACGACGACCGGCAAGATCGCAGTCGATCTTGAAGAACTGGGAACTACGTGTTCTTCGGTCCAATGGCGAGTGGACTAGCGCGCTGGCCCGTAGAACGAGAAGTGGACACGCGAAGGCCAGGATCGTCTCTGTTCTTGTCGTCCTGGGTCGCGCCACCGCGTAACGGTGTGGGCGAGCGCTACATCTTTTGCGGAGGTATTACGGTATCCGATCCGGACTACCCGACACCACGACGCAAAACTCGTTTCCGTCGGGATCGCTCAGCACTACCCAACGGATCCCACCTTCGCTGACTCGTCGCACGAAGTCTCCGCCGAGTTGGAGAGCTCGTTCGGCGACGTCATCAGGATCGTCGACGTAGAAGTCAACGTGGCAGCGACCGGGAGCGAGATCATCCACGTCGCAGCGCTGAAACGTCATGTTCGGACCTCGACCCGACGGGTCGCGCAGTCCTACGTAGTCGCCAAAGAGAGGTCGTGACTCGTACCCGGTGAGTGCGGCCCAGAACTCGCTGAGACCTTCGGGTCTGACGTGTCAAAGACGATGTTTCCCGGCCTGAGAGTGGCTGTCATCTCCTCAGCCGTGCTCTGCCTCGTCACCGCTTTATCGTTTCGAAAGTTGAAGCTCACGTTGACAAGTGTAAGGACCTGCGCGATAGGAGATGAAAGTTCCCACTAATCCGCGAGGACGAGATTGAACTTCGCGATCGCCAGCGTCGAAATACTCAACCCCGAGACTCGGCTATCAATGTGCGGGCGATAGCGTCACCGGTATGCGGACGAGTTCGCGATTGGGTCCGAGTCGACACGACGTCGGGTGAAAGAGGGTCAAATAGAGAAACGCAGTGTGTCCGACGGTCTGAAAGTTCCGGGTCGGGCTCGACGGGTCTATCAGCGAGGGGTAGTTGACGGGGTCCTTGGACCCGCAGCGGTAGGTCCACGGGACGACCGCGGAGTACAGGAGCTTCAAGGAACCCCAATGAATGAGGTCCGCCGAGACGGAATAATAAATACCGCCCTCTTTCACCCCAACGAGAACCCACAGGCCTGTGGAGGACGAGTACGTGAGCGAACCCGGGACGAGATCTACTAGCGCCGTGGGGGCGACCGGTCGGCAGAGGCCGGGGGACGTTCGGCTCGTGTACGGATCGACGAATCTCGTCGCGAAGGTCGTGTGTCCACTCCACCCTCTCCAGGAGTCGCTACGGCTCAGCGAGGACGTCCGCAGGAGGCAGACGCCGTAGGTCGTGTTACGGATGTCGAGATGGGCCATGACGTAGTAGTAACCGTCGGGTAAGCGGACGATGTTCGTTGGGTTGAAGATGCCCTTTGGACCCTCGTCCGGCGTGTAGCGATAAGGCACCGTCGCCACGACGCGCCCCGGTAACGCAGTAAACGTGCGGCCGTCGTCGTGCGAGATAGCGAAGGTGACTGCGTTGAGCCAGCAGCGCGGGTAGCTGCCCGACGGACAGCGACCCGGGTGAGTGTTTCCTTGATACTCGTCGTGGATCAACGCATAGACCGTTGTGTTGGGAGTAGCCCACGTTGACGCAATCCATTCTCGATCGTCGAAGGCCGCGGGGTTGCTGTCGTAGGCGGAGTTCAAGACGATGGCGCAGGATTGATGAAGATGTGCGAGGTCGGGACCGGTGAATCGGCGATTCACGTAGTTTCCGGCGATCAGCTCCGCGCCGCCCACGGTCCGAAAGGCGCGAGCGGACGTATCGGGCACGTCGTTCGTGTCGCACCGGTCGGTGGCCCAATCGAATACGACCTCTGGCGGGCCCACCGTTGCGATAGCGACGCCGCGGGCGGGCGTATTCTCGGCGCGTGACGGGCCGCGTAGATCCGCCAGAGCAGGCGAGGAAAGCAATATCGCGAGGAGTAGGCACAATGCGACGGCGGCGAGAAGTCGACGTTCAGCGATCATCCCACGCTACTTCCGGCCGTCTCGCGAGTCGGACGAGTTTGAGAAGGATCGCGACACCCCGTGTGCCAACACCCACGAAAAAGGGCGACTCTTCTTCCGCCGGCGGCGAGGGATTGGCGTCGCGCGAGCGGTTGACTGATTGTTCGACGTGAAGTCGCCCGATCGAGGCGAAGTTCCCGGAAACTCCGACAATGATTAATTGGGTATCCAGCTGACCCCTGCGCCATTGATTTGCGGAATTGTATGAACGGGCTGTTAATGGTATGAACCCGCCCTTGTACTCTCGGGAACTCCCGTGGTACGTTTCGGTCGACGGGGACTTCCCGTGCATCTGACGACAATGGCAAACCCTCCGCGAGGGGGGGACGCAAAACCTAGGAACTCTCTGAGTTAGCCGGGCTGCCGAAGAGATCTCGGGACTCGGTTGACTGCGGACATAAGGACGTATGTGACGACCCCGCCGACTACCGGGTACGCCTTTCTTCCATCGGTCGAAATGGCGTCTACGAAGTGCCCACTGACCGCTCGTATTGACGCCCCGAGGGGTTGGAAACAGACGCGGGCGAACTCTGGGCGACGGCCGGTTCCCGGTCGCTCAGTCGGGTCTCGCGCTCGGTGCCAAAGAGGCCAGCGATGAGTCGGGTCGCGGTCGTCGGCGTGGGCTATGTGGGCCTACCGACGGCGGCGTGCCTCGCCGCGCTAGGCCACACAGTGGTCGGATGCGACGTTGACCAGATCAAGGTCGACAAGCTCAACGCGGGCGTGTCGACTATGCACGAGGTCGGCCTCGACGACCTACTCCACGGGGCTCGTGCCGACGGCCGCCTCGCCTTCATCTGCTCTGCGCCTCTTGCGGTCATGGGCGCAGAGTTCACCTTCCTCTGCCTCCCGACCCCGCCGTGCTCTGACGGATCAGTGGATTTGAGCCACATTCTCGCCGTCGTGGACGAGATCGGCCCACACCTCATGGCGGGTTCGGTTCTCATCACCAAGTCGACGGTGCCGATCGGGACCTCGAGGCTTCTGGCCAAGCGCCTGAACCGCTCGGACGTGATCGTGGTGTCCAATCCCGAGTTCCTCAGAGAAGGAGCCGCCGTCGAGGACTTCCTCCGAGCTGAGCGCGTGGTGGTGGGCGCGGACAGCGCCGAGGCGTCCCAGTCGGTCGGGCGACTGTACGCGGGCACCGACGCTCCGGTCATCTCGGTCTCACCGGAGTCCGCCGAGATCGCAAAGTACGCGGCCAACGCGTTCCTGGCCACAAAACTGAGCTTCGTCAATGAGATCTCCGCGATGTGCGAAGAGCTCGGAGCCGACGCCGGGGAAGTGTTCGCGGCGGTCGGCGCGGACTCACGCATCGGAGCGGGATTTCTCGAGCCGGGCCCCGGATGGGGCGGGTCGTGTCTGCCGAAGGACTCTGCTGCGCTCCTTCACGCGGCGCGCTCGGTGGAGTTGGAGCCGACGCTCTTGCGCGAGACGATCCAGGCCAATGAGCAACAGTTCGTGCGGATCGCCGACAAAGTGTGCCGCGCGGTCGGCGGATCGCTCCCCGGGCGAATCCTGACCATTTGGGGACTGACGTTCAAGGCGGGATCTGACGACCTGCGTATGTCGCCCTCCTTGAAGATCGCCGACTTGCTGATAGCCGCAGGCGCCTCGATCCGAGCCTTCGACCCGACGCTCGACGGCCAGGCGGCGAGCCTCGGCGCCGACATCACTCTCTGCCCGGATGCCTATTCGGCGTGCGAAGGCTCCTCTGCGATCCTCGTGTTAACCGAGTGGCCACAGTTTGGTGACCTCGATCTGCACCGGGCAGCCACCCAGATGGTGTGGAGGGCAGTCGTTGACGCCCGCCGCGTCATCGATCCCGCGAAGGCCGCCGCCGCTGGCTTCACACTCGACCGCATTGGTAGTGGAGCGGCCGAGGAGAGGGGAGCGGGCGTGAAGGTGGCGGCGGCGTGAGACGCACCGTAGTCACCGGGGGCGCCGGTTTCCTTGGCTCTCACCTCTGCGAGGCGCTGATCGCCCGCGGGGATGAAGTGGTGTGCGTCGACAACTTCTCGACGGGGCTGTTGTCGAACATTGGCGGGCTGCTCGCGCATCCGAGGTTCGTCTTGATCCGTGCCGATGTTGCGACCGAGGTACCTGTCGACGGCCCCTTCGACGCGCTAGCGCATCTGGCCTGTCCGGCCTCACCGGCGGACTACCTGGCAACGCCCCTCGAAACTATGGCTGTGTCGAGTACCGGCACGTGGTCGGCACTCGACCTCGCAGACCGTCAGGGAGCGAGATTCGTCTTGGCCTCGACCAGCGAGATCTACGGCGAGCCCGTGAACCACCCCCAGCACGAGGACGACTGGGGCAACGTCAACCCCATCGGACCTCGTAGCGTCTACGACGAGTCGAAACGATTCGGCGAGGCGCTCGTCGCCGCGTACGTGCGAACGAAGGGCACGAACGCCGGCATCGTGCGGATCTTCAACACCTACGGACCCCGCCTTCGCCCCAATGACGGACGGGTCATCTCAACCTTCGTCGCCCAGGCGCTGGCGGGTGAGCCTCTCAGCGTCTTCGGCAATGGGGCTCAGACGCGAAGCTTTTGCTACGTCGACGATCTGGTGAGGGGTCTCCTCGCGATGCTCGATTCGCGCTCGATGGGTCCAATCAATCTGGGCAACGACCAGGAGTTGAGCGTTGGCGCGCTGGCCCGCGCGGTGATCGAACTCACCGGATCTACGTCAAGTGTCGTTCATTGCGCGCTGCGCGAGGACGATCCGACGCGGCGCAGACCCGATCTGTCGAGGGCCGCGGGACTGCTGGGTTGGCGACCGGAGGTGCCGATCAAGGCCGGTTTGAGACGGACGATCGAGTGGCAACGCCATCGCGTGCGAACTCGAAGCGAACGTCAATTGGAAGATCGCGACACTGCGGTCGCGGTCTCACGCACTTGAGACGTCGTTGCGCATCCCTTCGTTGGACCCGAGACTGATCGATGGCGGGCGTCGAGATTGACGGTAAATTCTTCTCCCTTAACGGTCGACGCTTCGCGTTC
The DNA here is from genome assembly GCA_025463285.1 of Acidimicrobiaceae bacterium. Classification (GTDB taxonomy): domain Bacteria; phylum Actinomycetota; class Acidimicrobiia; order Acidimicrobiales; family RAAP-2; genus RAAP-2. The sequence continues at coordinate 20,309 of JAOBWI010000080.1, forward strand.
CGAGGAGTGACCTACGGCACGTTCGCGCCGAGAGAGGACTCGGCTCTCTTCCCCTCGCGCAGCCAGATTAAGTCCGACTTCGCGTCGATCCAGAACTCCGGGTTTGATACGGTGCGGACCTACACCGAACCCCCGGACGACCTCCTCGATCTGGCCGCAGACTGGGGGCTGCACGTCTTCGCCGGAGTGCACTGGAATGACTGGCGCTATCTGCGTGGCGCGTCGCGCCGCCAACAGCGAGAGGTCGCTCGCGATGCTCGTCAGATCGTGGCCGGTGCCGCACGACGTCTGGCCGGCAACGACACCGTGGCGGCGATCAGCGTCGGCAACGAGATTCCCGCCGACGTGGTGCGCTGGGTGGGCACCAGCCGCGTCGCGTCGCTCGTTCGCGAGTTGGCCGACACCGTGCGCGAGCAGGATCCCGGTCGCCTCGTCACCTACGCGAATTACCCGACGACCGAGTACCTGCCCCTCGAGGCCCTCGACTTTCTCACCTTCAACGTCTTTCTCGAGGGCGCGAACGACCTCAAGCGGTACCTGAATAGGCTGCACAATCTCGCTGGCGACCGGCCTTTGGTGCTCGGGGAACTGGGCGCTCACGCCTCGGCTGGCGAGTACGGAGATTGCGCGCAAGCGTCGGCGATACGCCTCCAGCTCGAGACCGCACTCGAACGCGGCGTCGGGGGAACTTGCGTTTTCTCCTGGACTGACGAGTGGTCCGTCGCCGGTGAACAGGTTCTCGGCTGGCAGTTCGGACTCACCCGAACGGACCGGTCACCTCGAGCGGCCCTCCGCGTCATTGAGGACTTCAACCGTCGAAGCGTCGCGGACCTCACGCCTGCCCACGGGTGGCCCTCAGTGGCCGTCGTGATCTGTGCCTACAACGCGGAGAGCACGCTCGAGGAGTGTCTGCGTCACGTGAGCGCGCTCGACTACCGCCCCCTCGAGGTCATCGTCGTGGACGACGGCTCCCGTGACGACACGGTCGACGTGGCTCGGGGCTTTCCCCACGTTCGTCTCGTCAGGATCGATCACGCGGGCCTCGGCGCGGCGCGAAACGCCGGCTACCGCGCAGCCCGATCGGAGTTGATCGCGTATCTCGACTCGGACGCGTACCCCTGTCCGGAGTGGCCGTACTACCTCGCGCTCGGAGCCAGTGAGGCGGGTCTCGGCGGGGTCGGCGGTCCGAATATTCCTCCTCCCGCGGACCCCCGGGGCGCCCGGCGAGTCGCTCGTGCCTCGGGCGGACCAATCCACGTGTTGCTCGAAGACGACCGGGCCGAACACGTTCCCGGCTGCAACATGGCATTTCGGCGCACGGTCCTCGAGGAGCTCGGAGGATTCGATCCGATCTTCACGAGCGCCGGCGACGACGTGGATTTCTGCTGGAAGGTCCTGGACGACGGCTACGAGATCGCTTTTCACCCAGCCGCATTCGTCTGGCACCACCGCCGGGGGTCGACTCGCGCGTACTTGCGACAACAGCGTGGGTACGGACGAGCCGACGCGCTGGTAGCCCTTCGTCACCCCGCTCGTATTAACGCCATCGGAGCCGCTCGCTGGGTCGGTCGAATCTATCGACCGACAACGGGCGCTCTTCGTGGACAGCGCGTCTACCACGGGCTGTACGCGACAGCGCCCTTTCAGTCCGTCTACTCCTCGGGCACGACCGTCCTCGACACCGCGCAACAAATCGGCGTACCCCTGGCCGCGGCGGTCCTACTCGTCACTCCCGCCACACCCTTCGTCCCGGTGCTTCTCGTACCAGTCGGCGCTGCCGCCGTCACGCTTCTCGCCCTGTTCACTATCTCCGCTCGCCAGATCCTTCCCCAGGGTCGCAGCGCCGGCGCGCGAGCGCGATTTCAAATCTCGGTCGCGATGCTCGACATGGCCCAGACCGTGGTACGGCTGTGGGGAAGGACCTTCCCCGGTACCGACCGAGTGATTGTCCCGCCCCCGCCTCCTTCGCTTCCCTCTGCCGTGTTGCTCACCACGAGGGTGATGGCCTTCTCTGACCTTGGCTCTCGAGGCGAACTCGTGGGCGCGGTTGTCGCCGCACTCCGCTACGCCGGGTTTTTTGTTCAGGCTTCGACGGGCTGGGAGACCTGTGATGCGTGTGTCTCGGGCTCGCTCACCGTGAAGGCCACTATCTCCACGGTGTCCGCACCGGCCGGGGTCGTCCAACTCCGCGTTCGTCGCTGGCCCCGGGTCGCCTTGGGGGTGGGGCTGGCCGTCGCGGGCGCCGCCCTCGTCGCTAACGCTGCGCTGGCCATCGTCATTGTCATGGCGCTGGCTCTCGAGACCGCCCGCGGACTCTGGAGAACAGGTCCCGGCGTGCGGCGCGCCATTCAACGAGCGGGCGGGATGTCATGACCGACGGTCATCACCACTCGGTCACCTTCGAACCGGGCAGTCGCTCGTGGAAGCACCTACCCCGGGTGGTGCCCTACCTGCGGCGGTACTGGGGTCTGGCGTCGGGAATGGTGGGCCTCCTCTTTGTTGGCACCGTGGTCAGTCTTGCCGAGCCCTGGCCCATGGCCTTTCTCGTCAACGCGGCGCTCACTCGGGGTGGGCGCCCCGGCTGGGTCGGTGATCTCTTCGGGCGCAACGTCCGAGTCCTCGTACTCGTGGCTGCGGGTGCCGGGCTACTCCTCGTTCTCGCCAGCAACGGGCTCTCCGTCGTCAACGAGTACGTCGGGACCAAGCTCGACAATCACCTCACGCTGGACCTGCGAAGGGACGTCTTTCGTAGAGCCCAACAGCTCTCTCTGCACTACCATGACACGCGTCGGGCCGGTTACTTCGCTCAGAACATCAACGCCCACACCACGGCGCTCGGACAGATCGTGGTCGGTATCCCGCCTCTGCTGCAGAGCGTGCTCACCCTGATCGGGATGTTCGTGATCGCGGCCCTCCTCGATCTCAAGGTGGCCCTCGCTTCGCTGGCCGTCGTGCCCTTGATCTACTTCGCGACCGTCTTTTACAGCCGCCGGATTGAGCCCAATCTCATTCACGTACGCGACCAGGAAGGACTGTCACTTTCGATCATTCAAGAGGCGATGCAGATGCTGCGGGTGATTCTCACGTTCCGGCGCGAAGACCACGAGCTCCAGCGGTTCTCTGAGCAGGCTTCGTACGCGCTCAATCTCAGGGTTGGACTCACCGTCAAGCAGACCCTCTTCTCGCTCGCGGTCAACGTCTTCACCGCGATCGGGTCCGCGCTCGTGCTCGGATTGGGTTCTTTGGACGTCCTCTCGCACCGACTGAGCATTGGCGAGCTCCTCGTGTTGGTGGCCTACATCGCGAACGTGTACAAGCCCCTCCAGACGATTAGTTACACGATCAGCACTTGGCAAGATCAGCTCGTGAGCTTCTGGCTCGCGCTCGAGATGCTCGATGAAGAGCCGGACATCGTCGAGCGCGCGGACGCTCTCACCCTGAACTCGGTGCGAGGGCAGGTACGTTTCGACCACGTCGACTTCTCCTACCCCGATCGTCCCCGGATCTTGGCGAATATCACGTGCGACATCGCCGCGGGCTCGACCGTCGGCGTCGTCGGACCGACCGGGGCGGGCAAGTCCACCTTCGCGGCGCTCGTCTCGAGGCTTTACGACCCCGAGCAGGGCCGCGTGCTCATTGATGGCGTCGATCTCCGGGACCTCAAGTTGGACTCGGTGCGCGGCAACGTCGCGGTCGTCTTGCAAGAGCCGTTGCTCTTCCTCGGCACCATCGCGGACAACATCCGTTACGGGCGACTCGACGCGTCCGACGACGACGTGGTCGAGGCCGCCAAAGGCGCGAACGCCCACGACTTCATAGAGAAGCTCCCGCTCGGTTACGAGACGAGGGTCGGCGAACGCGGAAGCATGCTCTCGGGCGGCGAGCGACAGCGCATCTGCATCGCCCGAGCTTTTTTAAAAGACGCCCCGATTCTCGTCCTCGACGAACCGACGTCGTCGATCGATTCGCAGACCGAAGGGGTCATCCTCGAAGCCCTGTCGCGTCTCGTACGCGGCAAGACGGCCTTCGTCATCGCCCACCGACTTTCGACCTTGGTGTCGTCGACCCGAATCCTCGTCATCGACGGTGGGAACCTCGTCGAGGACGGTACTCACGACGAACTCGTCGCCCGTGGCGGCCTCTATCGCACGCTGTGGGAACACCAGACCGCCTCGCGACGCTCGAGCGACGAACAGCCACTCGAGCCGCCCGCGCTCGCCCCGTCCCCTCGGAGCGGGCCCGATGACCCTGGAGCGCTACCGATCGTGGCACCGGCGCTCGCCTCGCGCCCGAAAGCAGTGGTGCTGGGTCTCATGAGCACGATGCCGGTGGCTGGTGTCGCCTGGCAGACGGTGCACTATCTTCTCGGTCTCGAGAAACTCGGTTTCGACGCGTACTACGTCGAAGCCCATGCGCGCACGCCCGCCGCGTTGATGACCAGTATCCACGACGACAGTTCGAAGCTCGCGGCAGCGTTCATCGCCTCGACCCTGGAACGTTTTGGATTCGCCGACCGCTGGGCCTTCCACGCGCTTCACGACGACGGAAGGTGCCTCGGTATGAGCGAGGCCGAACTGTCTGGTCTCTACCGCGACGCGGCGGTGATCTTTAATCTCCACGGAGGCACCGCGCCTCGCCCGGAGCACTCGGCGTCCCGGCGCCTCGTGTATATCGAAACCGATCCGTGCCAGCTCCAAAGCGAACTGGCCAACGGCGTCGAGCGAACGATCGACTTTCTCGACCAGCACGTGGCCTTCTTTACGTTCGGCGAAAACATTGGCCACAGCGACTGTCTGGTTCCAACGACCGACCACTACACGTTCTGGCCGACGCGCCAGCCCGTCGTGACCGAGATGTGGGACAGTTGCGGCGAGCGCGCCGGAGCGAACTACACCACGATCGGGAATTGGCGCCAGCCGTGGCGGGCCATCGTCCTTGACGGCGAGACGTACCAGTGGAGCAAGGACCAGGAGTTTCGCAAGTTCCTCGAACTGCCTTCTGCGGTGGGAGTTTCGCTCGAGCTCGCGCTCAGCAGTCTCTCCGACGAGGACCGCCGCGGGCTCGAAGAACACCACTGGCGCGTGAGCGACGGCCTCGAGATCTCGAGTGACCTCGATCGGTACCGGAGCTACATCGCGCAATCTCGCGGCGAGTTCACCGTCGCGAAGGACCAGAATGTGCGTCTGCGTAGCGGGTGGTTCAGCGACCGCAGCGCCACCTACTTGGCCGCGGGTAGGCCGGTCGTGACCCAGGACACCGGATTCGGCAATCACCTGCCCACTGGCGACGGTCTCTTCTCTTTCTCGTCGAGTGAGGAGGCGGTCGAAGCCTTTCGACGGATCGAGAGCGACTACTCACATCACGAGGCGGCCGCCCGCGCGATCGCCAAAGAGTACTTCGCGGCCGAGCGGGTGCTCGGCGATCTCGTTGATCACCTCGACTGTCGACCTCTCGCGCGCCGAAGGGCCCGTGGCGCGTCCGAGCCAGCGAGCGAGGACCTGGTGCTTACTCCGACGTCTCGTCGTCCGCTGCAGCTTGCGCCCCAGACGACCGACTTCGTCTTGTCGCGCGAGATCCCGCGACCCTCCAAGAGCCCGGCCGCGCAACCAAGGGCCAGCGTGGTGGTCGCGACCTTCAACCGCCTCGACTGCACCCGCCTCTGTCTGGAGTCGGTGCTCGAGGTGGATCGCACCGGAGTGGTTGAGCTCATCGTCGTCGACAACGCATCATCAGACGGTACGGCCACGTACCTCGAGCGGTTGGCTGGCCTCGACCCACGGGTGCGGGTGCTCTCCAACGCGGATAATCGTGGCTTCGCGGCGGCGATTAACCAGGGGCTCGAGCGCGCCACGGCAGGCTACTTGGTCATCCTCAACAACGACACGATCGTTTGCGACGGGTGGCTCGATGGTCTACTCGAGCACCTGACCGACCCCGAGATCGGGGCGGTCGGCCCGGTCACGGGTCGCTCCGGCACGGAGTCGGAGGTGGCGAGTGAGTACCGCACGTTCGGAGAACTGCGATCGTTCGCGGCCGAGAGGGCGCGTACACACTCCGGCGACACGCTCGACGTCACGATGCTCTCGATGTTCTGTCTCGCCGTGCGGCGAGGGACGTACGAGAGAGTCGGGCCCCTCGACGAGCGCTACGGGATAGGGCTCTTTGAGGACGACGACTACAGCGAACGCCTTAGTCTCTTCGACTATCGCCTGGTGTGCGCTCAAGACGTCTACGTCCACCACTTCGGCGAAGCGAGCTTCGGCACGCTGGTGCCCGCGGGCGAGTACGGCGAGTTGTTCGAGTTGAACCGCACCAAGTTCGAAGAGAAGTGGGGCAAGCCCTGGGAGGGCCACACCCGCCAGTGGGACCCGGTCTACGAGGGCACCGTCGAACGGATCCGCTTCGTCCTCGGCGAGCTGTTGCCCACGAGCGCCCGGGCCCTCGTGGTCTCGAAGGGTGATCCGCGGCTTCTCAGCGTAGCGACGGCCTCACACTTTCCCCGGAGCGAGTCCGGCGAGTACATCGGTTACAACCCGCGCGACAGTGACGAGGCGGTCGAGATGGTGCGCTCGCTGGAGAGGGCCGGAGCGACGCACTTCGTTGTGCCCGACTTCTCCAGGTGGTGGCTCGATTACTACGCTGGGCTGTCGGAGTATCTCGACCAGCACGCCGACCTGGTGATCAACGTCGACGCGTGCAGCGTCTACGCACTGGGCGGCGACGTCGCAGGACCGGTCCTCGAGCATCTCTCGCGGAGCGCGTCGTGACCCGCGCCTCGGTCGTTATTCCGGTGTTCAACCGAGAGGGCCTCACGCGACGGTGCCTCGAGACGATCTTGCTCGAGTGGCCAGTGAACGCGCTCGAGGTGGTCGTGGTCGACGACGGATCGACCGACGCCACTCGCCACCTGCTCGCGCGTCTCTCGGCCGAAGACGCTCGGCTACGTGTCGTCACGCAGAGCGAGAACCGGGGCTTCGCGGCCGCCTGCAACGCCGGGGCGGACGCGTCGGTGGGTGAGTATCTCGTCTTCTTGAACAACGACACCCTCCCGCATTCCGGGTGGCTCGATCACCTGGTGGGACACGCCGACGCCCACCCCGAAGCGGCCGCCGTCGGAGCGCGCCTCCTCTTCCCCGACGGTACGGTGCAACACGCGGGCGTCACGATTGGCCAGGACCGTAATCCTCACCACCTCTACGTCGGGTTCCCGGCCGAACATCCTGCCGTGAATCGCTCGGGCCGGGTTCCCATCGTGACGGCGGCGTGCATGCTCGTCAGACGGGCTACGTACTTCGAGGCCGGGGGATTCAACACCGCCTTTCGAAACGGTCACGAGGACGTTGATCTCTGCTTGCGTCTCGGCGAACTCGGTTACGAGATCCATTACGCGGCGCCCAGCGTCGTGGTCCACTATGAATCGGCTACCCGCGGACGTGGCACGCCCGAAGCGTCGGCCAACGGTCGTCGCTACCGCGAAGAGTGGGCCGCGAAGGTGGTACCCAGCGATCTGGCGCGCTTCGTGGAGGACGGACTTATCCGCGTCGAGTATGACGACATTTCTGTGCGCCTGCACATCGACCCCGTCCTCGGAACCGCTGACCACGGTCACGGGGTCGCCTGTAACCGGTTGCTGCGAACACGGACCCAGCAGGTGGCCGATCTCCTGAGAACGGCTATCGATCTGCTCTGCGACGCGGCGCCACGGCTGAGCTGTCCGGCGCGAGACGCGACGGAGCCCATGGCGTCGTGCGCGGATCCGGAGCTCGACGAAGCGGTGATCGAAGCGGTGTCGGCGCTCCACGACGCGCTCGCTCGCCGTCGGGGCGAGAGCATCGAGAGAGATCGCCCCAGTGCCTATCGTCACCTCGTCGGGCGAGTCCGTGGTGCGATCGTCGAAGGGACCCCGCCCGGCTCGACCGTGGCCGTCGTGAGTCGCGGTGATCAGGATCTGCTCGATCTTGACGAGCGCATCGGGCTGCACTTCCCCTCGGACCCTGCGGGCACCTGGCTCGGCTACCACCCCGCCGGTAGCCGCGAGGCGATCGGCCATCTCGATGACGCCATCGCCCGCGGCGCCACGCATCTGGCTATCCCCGCGACGTCGATCTGGTGGCTTGATCAGTACGCCGCGCTCACCGAGCGACTCCGGGCCGAGCATCGCCAGGTCCCCTCGGCGCAGGCCTGTGTGATCTTCGAACTCACGACCATCGACGGAGGTTCGAGGTGACCGTGCCCCGCACGACGCGACGGCCGGTGCGCCGCGAGTTCGACACCGAAGCCACCGACGTAGCGCACCTTTTGGCGACTCAGAGCGATCTCCTCGTGGCGCTGCGAAAGGAACTGGCGCAGGTGCGAACGGAGCTGGCGCAGCTGCGACGATCCCTCGAGCGCGCCCGGGTCGAAGGCGAGCCCGCCTCGGCGAAGCTCGCCCTCGCCCCGCCCGTCGTCGAACCACCGGACTCTCCTCACGCGACCTTAGAACTCGCGCAGCCCGTCGCACCCGAGGGCCTGACGCTGGTCGAGTCGCCCATGGACTCCGCCGCGTACGCGCGACTGATCACGAGAATCCGATCGCTCGCGCGTACCGTGGTGCCCTTCAACGCGGTCGTCGCCGTGGTCAGTCGTGGCGACGAGGCGCTGGTCGACCTTGACGGGCGAATCGCGTGGCACTTCCCGCGTCTCGATGACGGACGCTGGCTCGGCCATCACCCCCTAGACAGCAGGGAGGCCATCGCCCACCTCGAGCGGATCCGCCGACAGGGTGCGCGCTACTTACTCTTTCCTTCGACGGCGCTCTGGTGGCTCACTCACTACGAGGAGTTCACGCGTCATCTCGAGTCGACCTCGACGCCGCTCGCTCGCCACGACGACGCCTGTCGTATCTTCGCCCTTCAGCCCCAGGAGGCTCGATGAAGAAAAAAGTCCTGTACGTGCTCCACAATCATCCCGCCGTGATGCCCGGGGGAGCGGAGACCTACGCCCTCGAGCTCTATCGCGCCATGCGCGACGCGGGCCGCTACGAGGCCATCCTCCTCGCGAGGACCGGTCCGCCCGTCTCGCGCGGCGCACGCGTGCACGAAGGCACGCTGCTAGAACCGGTCGGCGAGGACCCCGGGCAGTACTTCTTTCACACCGACATCGAGGAGTACGACTGGTTTCTCTCGACCTCGGGGAACAAGGCCGTCTACACCCGCTTTTTCCGAGACTTCCTTCGCGCCTATCGCCCCGACATCGTGCACTTTCAGCACACGCTCTTTCTCGGATACGACATCTTGCGAGAGACCCGCCGGACGCTGCCGGAGGCGGCGATCGTCTACACGCTCCACGAGTATCTACCGATCTGTCACAACAACGGTCAGATGTTTCGCACGACCTTGGAACCATGCTCCGGGGCCAGTCCGAGGCGCTGTCACGAGTGCTTCCCGGACATCTCGCCTCAGCAGTTCTTCCTTCGCGAGCGGTTCATCAAATCCCATCTCAGCGTGGTCGATAAGTTCATCGCGCCGAGCCACTTCCTGCGCGAACGCTACATCGAGTGGGGCATTGCGCCCGAGCAGATCGACTTCGAAGAGAACGGCCGACCGGCGATGATTCCCCTCCCCGAGCCCAAGCGGCGAGGGGCGACACCGCGCACCCGGATCGGTTACTTCGGCCAGTTCACCGCGTTCAAAGGGGCCGACGTGCTGTTACGCGCCATGTCAATTCTCGCCGAGCGCCGTCGCGACCTGAAGGACCAGAGCGTCGCACTCCCGCGGCCCTCGCTTCGTCTACACGGAGCCAACATCGAACACCAACCGACCGAGTTTCGAGATCTCTTCGACAGTTTGATGGCTAAGGCCGACGGCGACGTGATCCTGTTTGGCCGGTACCGTCCGCCCGAGCTCCCGGCGTTGATGCGCGACATCGACTGGGTGGTCGTGCCGTCTATCTGGTGGGAGAACTCCCCGTTGGTGATCCAAGAGGCGCTCGGACACGGACGTCCCATCATCTGCAGCGACATCGGCGGCATGGCCGAAAAGGTCCGCGACGGCGTCGACGGGCTGCACTTTCGTGCGGGCGACGCCACCAGCCTCGCCGACACCATCGCGCGCGCGATAGAGACTCCGGGCCTGTGGGAGCAACTGCGCTCGGGGGCTACCCCGGTTCATCCGCTCGATCAGCACGTGGCGAGCCTGACGTCGATCTACGACCGGATACTCGCCACCAAGCGGCGAACGCCGAAGCGGGCGAGTGCCCGAGTGGTCGTGGGAACGCGAGACGCCCGTGCTCACTGACCCGCTGATAGAGCGAACGTTCTCGCCCTCTGGCGCCGAGGTGGCGAGCGGGCGGGTCGAACAGGCCTGCTGGCTCTCCACCGAGATCGCGGTGGTGTCAGGCTGGCGACGGGCGGACAACCTCGCGGGCCCACCCCCCAGCACGTGCCGCTCGGCGCGCGCGACGGCCGTGCTCCATCGGCTGGAGCGCGACGCTGAGGAGTCCGCGGCGCTTCGCTTTCTCGCCGTCGTCGACGCCGCGGTCGTCTTCGAAGGTGGCGTGCTGGACGTCGGCGGGGTCGGCGTCGAGTTCGACCTCGAGCTGGAACTCCTCGACCCCGAGACGTTGGCTCGCGCCGCTCTGTCGGGCGCCGACTCCTCGACCCGGGACCGCGCGGTCGTGCTCGTGGCCACGGCGGCGTCGAACGCTACGGGGGCCCCGTCCTCCCATCTCGCCCACCAACTACGGCTGTTTCGCGACGGCGCCCGGATCCCGCTCGCGCACTGCGAGATTGCCCGCGACCTGCCGCAGGGGTTGTACGTTGACTCCCTGTACCGAGTCGACGAGCGCAGCTTCTACATCAGGGGCTGGCAGCGCGACACGAGTGCGACGTTAGAAAGCCTGGTCGTCGTCGCCCCCGAAGGGGCGCGCGCCGAACTCGCGGGCAATCTCGTGCGCTACTCGCGCGCGGACGTCGAGGACTTCTACGGCGCCGGTCCCGACACCCCGGGAGCGGAGCGCACCGGCTTCGTGGCCTACTTCGAACTCGCCTCGGCCAGCTGTCTCGTTGACGGTTGGGTGCTCGAGATGCGAAACGACGCGGGCGAAGCGGTCGAGTACCCGGTGCCTCCGGTGATCGAAGATCGCACCACCCTGCGCGTCATGGTGCTCAACGACCTCGCTCACGAGACGCCGAACCACGAGGCGCTGTATCAAGATCACGCCTTCCCCTGCCTAGCCGCGCTGCAGGATCGAGCGGCGAGGCAGGGGGCGATCGAAGCCGTCACCCAGTTTGGCTCGCCCCCGCTTCAGCCCGAGGTCTCGATCATCGTTCCGCTGTATGGGCGCATCGACTTCGTTGAACACCAACTCGCGCAGTTCGTCGACGATCCCGACTTCAAGGACGTCGAGCTTATCTACGTGCTCGACTCGCCCGAGCTGGCCGACTCGCTGGGCGCCGCGGCCCCCGCGCTCTTCGAGCTCTACGGGGTGGCCTTTCGCACCGTCACCCTGCGACACAACCTGGGCTTCGCCGGAGCCAACGCGCAGGGCGTCTCCTGCGCGAGAGGAAGGCTCTTGTTGCTGCTCAACAGCGACGTGATTCCTGACCGGCCCGGGTGGTTGACAACGATGACCGAGTTCCACGATCGCACCCCCCGGCTCGGCGCCGTGGGGCCGAAACTGATCTACGAAGACGAGTCGATCCAGCACGCCGGGATGTTCTTTTCCCGGGTACCAGGGACCGAGCGCTGGGAGAACATCCACTACTTCAAAGGGCTGCATCGCTCCTTCGCGCCCGCCAACGCGACGCGAATCGTCCCGGCGATCACCGGGGCGTGCCTGCTCATCTCTCGCCACCTTTGGGATCTGGTCGGCGGATTCAAGGGTGTCTACGTGCAGGGCGACTTCGAGGACTCCGACCTCTGTCTGCGGATAAAAGAGCGGGGCTTTGACAGCTGGTACCTCGCCGAGGTCGAGCTTTACCACCTCGAAGGCCAGTCGTACCCGAGCCCGTTACGTCAGCTGACCACCCGCTTTAACTCCTGGCTCCACACCTATCTGTGGGGTGAGCAGATCACCGTAGTCATGGGCGAGTTCGAAGCCGAGCGGCCGCGACGAGCCACGAGGAGGGCCAAGTGAAACTTGCGACGATTCAAGGTGCGCTGGAGATCGGGCTGGACTATCAGCGATACGTCCCGGCGGCCAAAACCGACCAGGCGGCCTCGCCCCAGCTCGACTACGCGGCGCCGCACAATATTGGCGACTGGTTCGTCACCAAAGTTACTGACCGAATTCTCGCCTACCACGAACTGCTGGTGGTCGCGCGCTCCGCCGACCAGCACGACTGGGACATCATTAATAGCGAGTGCGGGGCGATGGTCCTGAAGGGCGGAAACTATATCCAGCCCGACTGGTTGAGCCGTAACTTCGGGATAGACCTGTTCCGCAAAATCAAGATTCCGATCATCCTGTTCGGCGTGGGACTGCAAGCGGGCTGGAGCGAACAGGTCGACTTCCAACCCGAGGAGATTGAGATCCTCCGCTACATTCACGACAGCTGCGCGTGCTCGTCAGTGCGCGGGTACTCCACCGCGGAGCAGTTGGCGAAAATTGGCATCACCAACGCCGCGGTGACCGCGTGCCCCACGATCTACTGGTCGCGCCGCCCTGAGATCACGGTGCGACCCGCGAGCGACGAGCGCGTGGGTTTCTCGTTCCGCCAGAGTTTGTACTCCGACGACCCCGTCATGCTCGAGTCGCAGTTCCGGGCGATCGAAACGATGCGCGATCGCGCGGGCACCGTCACGGTGATCCTCCAGGGAGAAGAGGTGCTGCTCCAGCTCTACCTGGAAGGTCGGCGCTGGGGCGCAGAGCATGAGGTTCGGGTCGAGCCGGTCGCCGAGAGCGGGTTGACCCACTTGCAACGACGCCCCCTCGACCTCGCGGCGCTGCGCTCGGAGATTCACGAACAGTTCGGAGGGTACACGCGTGCGTCCCTGCTCGACTGGGTGATGAACAACTCCTTTTTCTCCTACGACGTGGGGGAGTACGTCGCCACCTATCGAGCCCAGGGACTCGTCGTGGGCTGTCGACTTCACTCGAATCTCGTCTCGCTCGCTAACGGCACTCCCACCATGTTCCTCACCTACGACCAGCGCACCAAGGAGCTCGCCGAGTTGCTCGAGATCCCGCACTGCGCGGTCACCGACTTCGGTCCCCACGTCGATCCCTTCGAACAGGACTGGCGGCCCTTTGAGAAGAGCTACGCCGCGCACTTCGCCGAGATGCGACGCTTTCTCGACTCCAACGGTCTCCCTCACCGCATGGAGCCATGACCGCCGTCGTGCTCTGCGGGGCCCTCGCCCAGCGACCGCGCCACGGGGGTCACGCGTGGGTATTTCTCAACTGGCTGGGCGGCCTGCGCTCGCTCGGCTGTGAGGTCCTGTTCCTCGATCGCCTGGAACCCGAGATGCTCGATCATCCCGAGGAGCCCGTTGAAAGGTCGCGCCAGTGGTCGTGGCTGCGCGCGGTCATGCTCAACGCGGGTTTCGACGGCCAGTTCGCGTTACTGTTCGACGGCAATCGCCAGTCCCTGGGCGTGGAACGCTCGGCCATCGTCGAACGATGTCGACGATCGCCGGTCCTCTTTAACTTCATGGGGTACCTCAATGACGAGGAGCTTCTCGGCGCCGTCGGGACGCGGGTCTTCGTCGATCTCGACCCCGGATTCCCCCAGATGTGGCACGACCTCGGCCTGGCCGACCCCCTGGTCGGCCACGACTCGTTCGTCACGGTCGGGCTCGCCGTGGGCTCGGGATCCTCCAGCGTTCCGACGTGCGACAAGACGTGGCTGCCTACGCCGCCGCCGGTGGATCTGCCCTCCTGGCCCGCCGGGCCAGCGCGGCCGGGGAGAAAGACACGGATGACGACCGTGGCGACCTGGCGCGGTCCTTTCGCGCCCGTCGAGTACGACTCAACTACCTACGGCCTTCGAGTCCACGAGCATCGGGCCTACTGGGATCTGCCGAGCATGGTTCCCGAGATCGACTGCGAGGTGGCGCTCGACATTGACGACGCGGACCGCGCGGACTCTGACCTCCTCACCGCCGGTGGCTGGTGCCTGGTCGATCCGGCGCGAACCACCGACACCACCGAGCGTTATCGGCGGTACCTCTATGACTCCGATGCCGAGCTCGCGGTCGCCAAGGCGATGTACGTGCGCACGCGCGGGGGTTGGTTCAGCGACCGGAGCGCGTGCTACCTCGCCAGCGGTCGGCCGGTTATCGCCCAAGACACCGGCTTTTCCAACTACCTGCCGACCGGCGAGGGTCTCTGCGCCTTCACTAGCCCCGACGAGGCGGCCAGCGGCGCCACCGACGTCGCCCACGACCTCGCGCGTCACTCTCGCGCGGCTCGCGAGGTGGCCTTCGATCACCTCGACGCGAAAAAGGTTCTGCGCTCGGTGTTGTCTCGAGTCGGGGCCGCCTGATGTCCGCCCCCCTCGTGGTGGTCGCCGGAGCACTGGCCAACAAGCCCTTTAACGGCGGGGAGGCCTGGGTCCGCCTGAGCTGGGTCCTGGGTTTGCGGCGGCTCGGGTGCCGCGTGTGGTTCCTCGAAGAGATGGATGAAGCGGTATGCACCGACTACGATCGCTCGCTCACCTCGTTCGATCGATCGGTCAATCGCAGCTGGTTCACGTCGGTGACGACCGAGTTCGGGCTCGAGAGGACGTCATCGCTCCTGTGCGGGCGCGGCGGGATCAACGTGGCCGAGGCCCGAGACTTCGTCGCCGCCGCGGACCTGTTAGTCAACATCAGCGGCAACCTGGCCGATCCCTCGATGCGTGACAGCTGCGCTCGCAGCGCGTACATCGACCTCGACCCCGGTTTCACCCAAATCTGGCACGAGCAGGGGAATCGCCGGACCCGGCTCGAGGGACACGATCTCTATTTCACCGTCGGAACCAACGTCGGCACGACGCGCTGTGAGCTACCCACGTGTGGCCTCGAGTGGCGCCCGATGCTTCCACCGGTCGTGCTCGACGCGTGGCCCGCGTCGCCGGGGGCGACGGACGGGCGCTTCACGACGGTGGCGACCTGGCGCGGTCCCTTCGGTCCGCTTCAGTGGGACCGGCGATCCTTCGGCCTGAAGGTGCACGAGTTCCGCAAGTACCTCTCGCTGCCGGGAATGGTCGACGCACCCTTCGAGCTCGCGCTCGGCATTCATCCGGCCGACGGAGCTGACCTCGAACACCTGGTGGCGCAGGGGTGGGGGGTCGTCGATCCCCTGCGGGTCGCCTCGACCCCCGACGAGTTCCGCCACTACGTCGCGGGCTCGATGGCGGAGTTCTCCGTCGCCCAGGAGGTCTACGTTGCGTCGCACTCGGGTTGGTTCAGCGATCGAACGACGCGTTACCTCGCCTCCGGCCGTCCCGTCATTGTGCAGGACACCGGGTTCAGGGACGTGCTCCCGACGGGCAAGGGACTTCTCACCTTCTCCAACATCGAGGAGGCGAAGGCCGGCGCCGAATCGATCCTGTCGGACTACTCGGCCCACGCCCTCGCGGCGCGCAGTGTGGCCGAAGAGTGTTTCGACAGTGACGTGTTGCTCACGTCGTTTCTCGAGGCGTGTCTGCCGTGAAGATCCTCCTCGCGGGAACCTTGGCGGGAGTTCACGCTCAGGGCGGAGCGACCTGGGCCGTAGCTCAGTACGCCCTCGGCCTGGCGGACCTGGGCCACGAGGTCTTGGTTGTCGAACCGAGCGAGCGCGACCCGGCGGTGCTCGCCTACTTCGCCCGGGCCACGGCCGCTCTTGGTCTCGCCGGTCGCGCCGCGCTCGTGCACCCGGACCGTAGCGCCACGGGCCTCGACTACTGCGACGTGTTGGCCTGGGCCAGGACCAGCGACGTGCTCATCAATCTCGCCGGGGTGCTGCGCGACGAGGAGCTCTGCGGCCCGGTCCCGAGGCGCGTCTACATCGACCTCGATCCGGGGTTCACCCAGTTGTGGCAGGCCGTCGAAGGGGTCGACATGGGCTTTTCGGGCCACGACCGATTCGTCACGGTCGGCCCGGCGCTCGGCACTGCAGCCTGTACGGTCCCGACCTGCGGGCTCACCTGGACGGCGACGCTTCCACCGGTCGTCTTGCGCGCGTGGCCCGCACTCGACGATGCGCCGATCTACGGCGTCACCACGGTGGCGAACTGGCGCTCGTACGGATCGATCACACACCAAGGAGTCCACTTCGGACAGAAGGCGCACTCTCTGCGCCACCTCCTCGACCTGCCTCGCCGTGTCCCCGGCGTTGTCTTCGAACCCGCGCTCGCCATCGATCCCGGCGAGGTGCGCGACGTCGAGGGACTCATAGCCCGCGGCTGGCGACTCCTCGATCCCGCCTACGTGACGGCGGGGCCCGACGAGTACCGGGAGTTTGTGCAGCAGTCGCGCGCGGAGATCGGCGTGGCGAAGTCCGGGTACGTCACCTCGCGGTGCGGTTGGTTCAGCGACCGAAGCGCGTGTTATCTCGCGAGCGGGCGACCGGTGGTGGCCCAGGACACCGGTTGGCGCGACTACCTGCCAGCTGGGGAGGGTCTGCTCGCCTTCGACGACGTGGCCGAGGCCGGCGACGGGCTGGTCGAGATCCTGGGCAACTATCGCCGTCACGCCAAAGCCGCCCGGGAAATCGCCTGTGAGATCTTTGACTCGCGACGGGTGTTGAGCGCGCTGCTCGAGCGAGTTGACGGTGGCCCATGACGACCTATCCGTACTCGAGTACGCACCGCCTTGAAGTGGTGAGCGCGGGGAGGTTACGTAAGGATCTGAGCGAGTCCGCCCGGATGACGCACGTGTCGCCGAGACCCGATGTCCTCGCCGACCCCACGCGCGAGCCCGCCGCGTACCGCCACGTGCTGGGGCCACTCGGGATCGGTCCGCGTCTGTGGGACTCGGGTCACGACTGGGTCACTCTTGAGCATCTGGACGCTCCCGAGCTCTGGCAGATCGGCAACGTCGAGGTGTGGGTCGCCGTCGCCGCGTGGGTGGCCCGGATGCACACGACCTTGGCCCGACAGCGGGAACGTTGCCGCCGCGTGCCGCTACTCACCTACGACGCTAAGCTCTTTGGGCTCTGGCGTGATCGCGCTGCGGCTAACGGACTCAATAGCAGCGTCGTCGACGCGCACCGCCGGGCGAGCGCTCGTTTGCTGGGACTCCCTCGCACTGTCCTTCACGGAGACCTCTACGCCTCCAATCTTCTCGTCGAGCCCACCCAGCCCACCCAGGGAGCCCAGGTGTGGCCGATTGATTGGGAACTCATGGGCGTCGGCCCCGCGGTCGTGGACCTCGCGGCACTTACGGCCGGCAGTTGGTCCGAGGACGCGCGGTGGAGAATGGCTCGCGCCTACTTCGACACTGCGCGCTACCCCCGAAGCGAGTCGCAGCGCCGCGGCGATCTCTGCGCCGCGCGCCTCCATCTGTGCGTTCAGTGGATCGGGGCCGCTGCCGAGTGGACGTCGCCCGCGGTGCACCGTCACGACTGGTTAGCTGAGGCTGACGAGATGGCGGCCGCGTTGTGAGTCCGCGCCGCCTCATCGTCAACGCCGACGACCTCGGTCAGAGTCCCAGTATTAATGCCGGGATCGAGCGGGCCGTTCGCGAGGGCGTGGTGACGAGCGCGAGCCTGATGGTCCGCTGGCCCGCCGCGGAGGCCGCCGCACAGTGGGCGGCGGATAACCCTCATGTGAGCGTCGGTCTCCACCTCGATCTCGGCGAGTGGTCGTACTCCGAGGGCGAGTGGTCCGAGAAGTATCGCTTCGCCGATCCCGAGGATGGCGACGCGGTCCACGACGAGCTCGTGACGCAGCTCGAGACGTTCGAACGACTTCTCGGTCGTGCGCCGACCCACCTCGACTCGCACCAGCACGTCCACCGCAACGAGCCACTGCGCTCGTTCGTACTCGAGGGCGCCCGCCGCCTCGACGTGCCGCTGCGTGAGGAGTTCGGGCCCGTCAGCTACTGCGGCTCGTTCTACGGCCAGTCAGGACGGGGCGATCCCTACCCCGACGGCGTGACGTTGGCTGCGTTTCTCGCCATCTTGGACGCGCTTCCAGAGGGCACGTCCGAGATCGGGTGCCATCCCGGTAGCGATCCCTCCGATCTTGACTCCATGTACCGGTTCGAGCGATCGCTCGAACTCGAAGTCCTGTGTGACGAGGGGCTTCACGACGAACTACGTCGCAGGGGTATCGAACTCTGTTCGTATCACGACGTTGCTGGCATGATGCTCGAACCCGACCATTCCGAGAACCTCTAGCTATCGGCCCTCGCGGTAAGTCCCCGCCCAAGGTCCCTGTAAATTCCCGCCACGTGGAGCTTCAGGCGCCAAACTCTAATAATGCGTATACTTTTATCTGCAGGGGCCTGCGGACAGTTGGCGAAAAATTGTGAATAGGCAGTGCTGTATTCGTGGAACTCAGTCTGGCCAGGGCCGGACCAGGGGTGAGTCGAACGACTCGACGGCTTCGCGAGAGACGGGCTTTACCCTCATTGAACTCTTGATCGTCGCGGTCATACTTCCTGTGGTGGTCGGCGCCATCGCCTACGCCCTGGTCGCGGTCTTTTCGTTGCAGGGTGGCGCGACCAGTCGCTTGACCAACTCTGATGATGCCCAGACGGTCTCAGCCACTTACGAAAGCGATGTCCAGAGCGCTGCTCAAATCACGACGATGAACGGGAGCCAGTATCAGTGCGGTGCGAGCGGCACACAGCTTTTGGGGCTCCAATGGGGGACGACGCCGAGCACGACGGTTGTCGTGTCGTACGAAGAGGTCGGCACGTCAAGCCCATATAGCCTCGTGCGCAATTACTGCACCGGCCAATCGACCATACCAACGACAGTGAGTTCGGTGTCGTTCAACCTTCCAGCCAACCAACCACCACCCACGTTCAGCTGCGCGGCCTGGCAGGCGAACTGCGCGGCGAGCACCGGGTGGATCTCAGCCGAAGGAGTATCGGACGTTGCGTTCGCCATTAATGAAACGGGCGCTACCGCGAATGTTGGTGCCTTTGACTACACCCTCGTCGCGACGCCCGGGATATATCTAGATCAGATCTCCGGCCCGGACGGTGGCGGATCGCCCGTTTATCCCTTTGCTCTTCTGGGACAACCCACTTGCACCGCTACTGGGCCAGCCACTCTGAACATGACTGGTGGATCGAAGGTCGTGGTCGAAACCGGATCATCGCCACCAGTATTACTTCCGCTCTACGTGGCCAGTACATGCCCCGACGCGATAACCATCGATCCGGGTCAATCGATCAGTCAAGTTTCCAACATCATCACGAACGATCCGAACACCTCGACGCCGGGCTCGGACTCCTACTGTGTCCTGAGAGGTAAGAAAGTGACTTCGTGTGATCCCTCCCAGGTAGGACCGACCGAGAGTGCACCGCCCACATCGGTCGTCGATCCGCTGGCTTCACTTACGCCCCCGTCAAACCCGACGCTTCCACCGAGCTGTCTCAACCAGGCCTGCCCCCAAGGCGAAGAGTTCTCTACGGCCCAGACGTTAACGACGTCCTTTGGGACAACTGGTGATACGTATATCTTCGACCAAAACGTAACGCTCTCCTCCAATGCGACCGTCAATTTCGCTCCCGGGATCTACTGGTTTAAGGGCGGACTGACGATGCCCAGTCCGGGCAATGCACGGGCATCGTTTGGCACGGGCACCTACCTCTTTGGCAATGCGACAACTGACACGTGCCCAAACTCGACGTGTCTGAGTACGAGCAACGGCGACTCGATCACGACGGACAACACGGCCGGTGTCCTGTTCTACGTCGAGACTGGAGCCGTCTCCATCGCTGGTGATGCCTCGGTCTCGATATCGGCGGCGCAAAGTGGTAATCCGCTCAACGCTCTGTACGGCGAGGTTGCCTTGTGGGACGCAGCCACTTCAACGCTTACGGTCAATAACAGTGGTTCGACGTCCGACACGTTCAGCGGAATATACGATCCGAACGGGGAAGTCATCCTCTCGGGCTCGGGCGCCGTGGATGTCTCCTTCGTCGAAGCGAACAGCGCCTCGCTGTCGGGTAGCGGCTCGTTGACGCTGGGTCAGTGAAGCGCCTCCGGCCCGTTCGTCGGCGTCAGTTTGACGAAGTGGGCGACACCCTGATTGAACTGCTGTTCACGCTAGTGATTGTGGGCATTTGCGCTGCCGGCTTACTCGCGGCTTTCTCCACAAGCATCTCCGCGTCGGCGGAGCAGCGCGGCCTGGTGACCGTCAACACCCTCGTTCGAGACGGTTCTGCGGAGCTCTCCAGCGACTTCCAATCCACTCCCGCTGATTACGTGTCATGCGCCTCCACGACGACAACACCGCCGTCGTATCAAGCGTTGGTCGCGTCACTGCCGGCGCCCCCCTCCAGCTATACCGAAGCAGTCTCCTCAATCTCGTACCTGTCGGGTGGCGGCTACGTATCGAACTGCCCGCCCGGCTCAAAAGCACCTCAGCTCATCACCTTTACAGTGAGTGGCCCATACAGCACCGGAGGGTCCGCCAGCTTCGTGATCCAAGACATTCATCCGACAACGTTGACCCCGGTCAAGCTGCTCTTTCTCACGTCGCCAGTCTCTGGCGCCACCTCCGCCAACGCCACGGTGGGGCCGATCACGGTAGAAGAAGTTGACTCATTCGGTGACCCCTCCACCACCGCCGAGACCGTGAACCTCAGTTCGTCGAGTGCCGGGGCGACGTTCGCCACGTCCTCGGGCGGGCCCAGCGTAACTTCAGTGTCAATCCCGAGCGGGTCCTCGACTGCCACCTTCTGGTACGGCGACACTCAAGTCGGCACGCCGACTATTAGCGCCTCGGCCACCGGGCTCACTAGCGCCACCCAACAAGAAACGATCGTGCCTGGCGTTGCGACGACTCTGAAAATCACTTCATCGCCAGTTTCGGGGCCAGCTTCGGCGAAGGCCACGCTCGGTCAAATCACGGTGACGGAGTACGACGCCTTCAACAACCTGGCCACGACATTCGAAAGCGTAAACCTCGCTTCCTCGAGCACCGGGACGACAGAGTTTGCGACGTCCAAGAACGGGGCGACCGTCAATTCGGTCACAATCCCGAGCGGATCCTCAACCGCCAACTTCTGGTACGGTGACACGCTGGTCGGTACGCCCACGATCACCGCGGCGGCGACGGGGCTTACGAGCGCCAGCCAAAAGGAGACGATCGTGGCCGCCTCCGCGACGACTCTGAAAATCACCTCGTCGCCGGTCTCGGGCTCCGCCTCGGCGACAGCGACGTTGGGTGCGATCACCGTGACGGAGTACGACGCCTTCGGCAATCTTTCCACCAGCGCCGAGACAGTGGGCCTCGCTTCCTCGAGCACCGGGACGACAGAGTTTGCGACGTCCAAGAACGGGGCGACCGTCAATTCGGTCACAATCCCGAGCGG
>JAOBWI010000089.1 GCA_025463285.1 Acidimicrobiaceae bacterium
TCCTTGGCCCCGGTGGCCCAGGAGTCGATCTCGCGACCCACGAATCGTGACGTGGTCGTGGGGCCGGTGATCGGCGCGGAACGACGCGGAGGAACGCTGACTACGCCCGCGGGGGCGCCACTGAGGGCACGCTCCACATCGTCCCGAGTAATCAGTCCGTCACGACCGGTGCCCACCAAAGAGTTGAGGTCGACCCCGTGCTGCTTGGCGTACAGGCGAACGGGCGGCGTGCACCGCGGAGCCAGCGACGCCACGGCGCTGGCGGCCGCTACCGGTGGCGCCACGGCCGGCGGTGGCGGAGGTGGTGTGGGGGTGATCCCACGAGAGCCTTGGCGACGGTGCTTTCGTGTCGCGACGCCGTCTTCATTAGCGACCCCGTAGCCGACGAGGACCGCTTGGCGTCCCTCCCCGTGTGACTCGGGAGCCTCGGCCGCGGGTTCGCTCGCCTCGTTGGACGAGGTGGCACTCGGCGCCGAACCACCGACATCAAAGGTTACGAGGGGCTTGTGGACCTCCATGACGTCACCCACGTTGCCGTGCAGTTTGACGACCGTACCTTCGTAGGGGCTAGGCAGCTCGACCGTGGCCTTGGCAGTCTCAATGTCAACGAGGGGCTGGTTCAACACGACCGTGTCGCCAACGTTGACCTTCCACGTCACGATCTCGGCTTCGACCAGACCTTCTCCGACGTCCGGCAGCAAAAAGACCTGTTCGCTCACGAGTCGTAGGCCATCGCGCGATCGACGGCGTCGAGGATCCGATCCACCGTCGGTCGATAGTCCTCTTCCAGTCGGGTGGGCGGGTAGGGCACGTGATAGCCGCTCACCCGCATGCCCGGGGCCCGCAGTGAGTAGAAACAGCGCTCACTCAGTTCGGCCACCATCTCTGAACCAATGGACGCCATGTGGGGTGCCTCCTGCACGACCACCAGGCGTCCCGTCTTTTCGACCGACTTGACCATGGTGTCGATGTCGAGGGGAGCCAGCGAACGCGCGTCGACGACCTCGAGCGACGTTCCCTCGACGGCCGCCGTGTCGGCGGCGCGAAGAATTGTCTTGATGGAGGCGCCGTAGCCAATCACCGTAACGTCGGTGCCTTCGCGGCGCACGGCGGCGTCGAAGAGTCCGGCGGGCGGGTTGTCGGTATCGACCTCGCCCTTCTCCCAGTAACGGCTCTTGGGCTCACAGAAGATAATGGGGTCATCGTGTTCGACGGACTGTTGAATCATCCAGTAGGCGTCGTTGGGGGTCGAACAGGAGACCACGCGTAGACCCGCGGTGGCGGCGAAGTACGCCTCGGGACTCTCGGAGTGGTGCTCGATGGCACCGATACCCCCCTGGAAGGGGATACGGATGACCAGCGCCATGACGTACACGCCGTCGGAGCGCTTGTGCAGCTTGGCTACCTGCGAGACGATTTGGTCAAAGGCCGGGTAGACGAAGCCGTCGAACTGGATCTCGCACACGGTACGGTAACCCCGTATGGCCAGGCCCACGGCCGTGCCGACGATGGCGGACTCGGCTAAAGGCGAGTCAATCACGCGGTCCTCGCCAAAGTCCTTCTGCAGACCATCGGTGATCCGAAAGACGCCACCGAGCTTGCCCACGTCCTCACCCATGATGAGAACCTTCTTGTTCTTCTCCATGGCCTTGCGCAGTCCCTCGTTGAGGGCCTTGGCCATGGTCATCGACGTGGTGGTCATCAGTGTGAACCTCCGCTGACGCCGAGCTCGATCATCTCGCGACGGCCCTCGTCAATCAAGGGGTGCGGCGCGGCGTAGGCGTTGTCGAACATGGTGATGGGGTCGGGACGATCCATGGCGAGCACGTCTTCACGAAGCTGTGTGGCCATGGCCTCGGCCTCGTGGGTGACCTCGTCAAACTTGGCGGTTTTGACGTGGTACTCGCGCACCAAGAGTGACTTCACGCGTTCGATGGGATCGCGGTGCTTCCAGACTTCCACCTCGGCGTCGATCCGGTACCGGGTCGGGTCATCGGAGGTGGTGTGTGCGCCGAGTCGATAGGTGTAGGCCTCGATCAAGGTGGGCCCACCGCCGACGCGCGCATTCTCTAACGCGCGCTTCGACACTTCGTAGACGGCCAGGACATCGTTGCCATCGACGCGCACACCGGGAAAACCAAAACCGTGTGCTCGGTGATAGAGAGGAATCTTTGACTGCGTCGACATCGGCGTGGAGATACCCCACTGGTTGTTCTGACAGAAGAACACAACCGGCGTCTGGAACGAGGAGGCCCAAACAAACGCTTCGAGAACGTCGCCCTGGCTGGAGGCTCCGTCACCGAAGAACGTCATGACGGCCTCTTCGGCCCCGTCGCGCTGTATGCCCATGGCGTAGCCGACGGCGTTCAACACCTGATTGCCCAGCACGATGGCCGGCACGGAGTGGCGGTACTTCTGGGGATCCCAGCCACCGTTGGAGGTGGCGCGAAAGAGGCGCAGCATGTCCTTGGGCGGCACCCCTCGACACCAGGCAATTCCGTGTTCTCGGTAGGTCGGAAAGGTGAAGTCCATGGGCTGAAGGGCCCGGCCCGCACCGATCTGGGCGGCTTCTTGTCCTTGGATGGGAGCCCACAGGGCGAGCTGGCCCTGACGCTGCAGGGAGGTCGACTCGTTGTACAGTCGGCGAACGATGAACATGTCGCGATAGAGACCAAAAATCTCCTCGCCGCTGAGTGTCGACTCGTAGTCGGAGTTCGCCACACGCTCACCTTCAGGTGTGAGCAGCTGGACTAGCTCTTCGCCAATCATCCACGCTCCTTTTGACACAACCCCCAGGCGAACACCTTACCCTCGCAGCATTGCGAGGTGCCCGGGCTCCTCGTGGAGGTAACGCCGCTGCGCTAGCAAAAACTTTCGACTGCTCCTTCTCGGCCAATTCGTCTCGATACTTGGCAGTAACCGTGATAGGCGTGCTGGCCCCTCCTTCGTTGGCGTCCGACCTTCTGGCCTGAACGCTCCCTCGACGCGGCGTAGTGATCGCGCGGCTACGCGCGGCGAAGCGGGATCGAGCGGCGCTTCGCGTTGGTTACCGTCGCGAGTTGCCCGCAGGCCGCGGCGATGGAACGTCCTCGCGTGTTGCGCACCGTGGCGTTCACGCCTCGACCCAGCAGTGCGTCACGGAACTCCCCGACCCGCTGGGCACTCGAGCCGCGAACCAGGTAGCCCGGCGTCGGGTTGAGCGGTATCAGATTGACGTGCGCGCCCAAAGAATGTGCGTACCGCGCCAACTCGGTTATCGCCTGGTCCGTGTCGTTCACGCCCTCGATGAGCGCCCACTCGAAACTAATCCGCCGTCCGGTCACCTCGAGCCAGGTCCGACAGGCCTCATGCAGTCGCTCGAGTGGGTAACGGCGATTGAGGGGCACCAGTTCGTTGCGGGTTTCGTTATTTGCCGCGTGTAACGACACGGCCAGGGTGAGAGGCAGGCCCTCGCGGGCCAGACGCTCGATGGCCGGAGCCACCCCCACCGTCGAGACGGTCAGGTGGCGCGCCGAGAGTCCTCGGTAGTCGTGGAGTCGGCGAATGACGTCGACCGTGACGGCGTAGTTGGCCAGTGGTTCGCCCATGCCCATGAAGACGACGTTCGAGAGTCGTAGCGGCGCGGCGGCGCGCACGGCGTGCATCACTTGCTCGAGCACCTGTCCCACACTGAGCTGTCCGCTAAATCCCGCCTGCCCGGTCGCGCAGAACGTGCAGCCCATCGCACAGCCCGCCTGGGACGAGACGCACACGGTGACGCGACTGTCGTAGCGCATGAGGACCGTTTCTATGGTGGACGCGTTCTCTAGACGAAAGACCCATTTGCGGGTGGCCCCGTGATCGCTCTGCACCTCGTGGGCCAGCGCGAGGGGGGAAGGAAACCGCTCGCGCAGCGTGGTCCGCAACGACGCGGGGATGGTGGTGATGTCGTCCACCTCGAGACCATCAACCCAGAGACCGCGCCAGAGTTGATCAACGCGATAGCGCGGTTGACCTTCAAGATGTGACGCCAGTTCTTCTCTCGAGTACTCGTAGATCGACGTCACCGCCCCACGCTAGAGCCGCTATCGCACGACCCCGCCAACGTCAACTCGGCGCCGCGCGACAGCTAACTTGACAAGATGCAGGGTCAAACGAGTTTCGACGAGACCACCACGGGCTTAACGCCCTCGCCTGACAAGAAATATTGCTAAATAACGTAAAAGTAAGTTAAAGTTGCGGTTCCGCATCTTTGATGGGGACAATGACCAAGAACGAGTTCGGAATCGTACACATGGCAAGTAAGGGCACCGTACAGCCAGAACCTCACGTGCGCGTTGTCACGTTCGAGGGCGACGTGAGCGACGAACGACGAGTGGCCCAGGACTCGGCGACAATTCAACGCTGGCTCACTGAGTACATCGCTCGCCCCAACCCCGAGCTCGGTCGCAAAGGGCCGGTCTGTCCCTTTATCCCTCCCGCGATGAGAGCCGACGCGGTGGACTACGTCTTTCGCTACGACCTGACCGGCGACAGCGAAGAGGATTTCTTCAGCGAACTGCTCGGAGAGTTCGAAGAGTTCGATCGAACCGCTGAACCGGCCAGTCTGACGCGCACGTCGCTCGCCTCTCGCTTGGTGGTGCTGCCCAACACTGACGCGGCGGGTTGGCTGGCCATCGACAATATTTATGAGTCGCTGAAAGACGCCGCCGTGCTGCGAGGGCTCATGGTCGCGCAGTTCCACCCTCACTGCGACGTCCGCGCCGTGCGCAATGAAGCCTTCCGCGTAGCCACCTCACCGATCGCCGCCGTCGCGATCCGTCGCATGGCCCCGCACGACATCCTCTTTCTGGCCTCCAGCGCCGAGCGCTTCCATCAGTACGAAGAGCGTTTCGATCATCACTACGCGCACGGGCGGATCCACGATCACTTGTTAATTCGTCTGTACGCCGACGCGCACGCCAAATTCGCCACGACGTCGAACTAAGTACAAATCTCATTCCTACGAGCGAGTGCGTCGCACTTTAGAAGAGACTGTCGCTCCTTCACCAGCGCGTCACCCGCCACTCGCAAATATGCGCTGCACGATTTCCTTCAAAGAAAACTCACAGTCAGTTCTTACGTGCTTCTTCGCCACTCCTTGGCGCAGACTTGACGACTCGGTGCAAGATACTTCCATCGAAAGGGCTACCGACATGTTGACAGTAAGTTTCTCCGTCGCAGTGGTTTGTCTAGGTGTTATCTCCGCCGTGTGCCTCCCCCGCCTCGGACGACACCTGAAGAGCCGCGGACAACGAGGGCGAACGCAAGAGGCCGAACTCCTCCGTCAATGCGAGGTCATCGCTGACTATGAAGCGACGATCGATGCGTATCGCCAGTTTGTCAAAAGCGACCCGGAACTGTCCCTGACTGCTCGATAGGTAGCTCTTTAGTGGCGGGGCCGGCCGACCGGCCCCGCCACAGCCCTCGTTCATCTCTGCTTGAATCTTCTCTGAGCGATTCAACAAACAGGGAGACGCATGGAACTCATCAACACCTCGGCCGTCGTGACCGGTGGCGCATCGGGCCTGGGCGAAGCAACGGCCCGCCGCCTGGCCTCACTCGGCGTCAAGGTCGTCCTGGCCGATCTCAACGACGACGTCGGCACGGCGATCGCCAAGGAGATCGGCGGCACGTACGCGCACTGCGACGTCACCAACACCGAGGACGTCATCGCCACCATCGAAATGGCCAGGGCCCTGGCCCCGCTCTGGAGCACCGTCAACTGCGCGGGCGTGGGGTGGGCCACGCGCACCATCGGCAAGGACGGCGAGTACGCCTCCGCGCACGATCTAGACGTGTATCGCAAGGTCATCGAGATCAATCTGATCGGCACCTTCAATGTCGCTCGACTCGCGGCGACGGCCATGAGTCACAACACGCCCGACGTCGACAACACGCGCGGCTCCATTGTGAACACGGCGTCGGTCGCCGCCGAAGACGGCCAGATTGGTCAGGTCGCGTACGCCTCGTCGAAAGGCGGGATCGTAGGACTCACCTTGCCCCTGGCGCGTGACTTAGCGGCCATTGGCGTACGGGTGAACACCATCTTGCCGGGACTCATCGACACACCGATCTACGGCACCGGGCCCGCGTCCGATGAGTTCAAGGCCCGTCTCGGTACGGGCGTACTGTTTCCGAAGCGACTGGGCTACGCCGACGAGTTCGCGTCGATGGCCGTCGAACTGTTGACCAACGACTACATGAACGCCGAGTCCGTGCGACTCGACGGGGGCATTCGCATGCAGCCTAAATAGTCGAGGATTGGTGGGGCCGTTGCGCCGCAGCGCTCGCCCTCTACCCTTGCTGTCATGAGTTGGGTCGATCTGATCATTGTCGTGCTCGTGGCGCTCGCCGCGCTGCGGGGTTTCGCCGAGGGCGCGATTCGTCAGATTCTTGGTTTGGCCGGGCTGGTCGCGGGATTTCTCCTTGGCACGGCCCTCGCGCCGTCGCTGTCGACGCACGTCACGCACGCCGTCTGGCGCCCCGTCTTGGCGCTCGGCATCATCGTGTTCGTGTCGGCCATTGGCAGCGTCCTCGGCGCACTGCTCGGATCAGTGGTGGCGAGGTTCGCCCACGCCTTCATGCTCGGTCCCGTCGACCGCGTGGTCGGCGTCGTCGTGGGAGCAGTCGTGGCGCTGGTCTTGTGTTGGTTGGTCGCCGGCATCCTCGCCTCGGTGACTTGGGGATCGGTCGCCGCCGAAATACAAGGCTCCAGCATCCTCTCGGGCATGGACAACGTGATGCCGCCAGTGCCCACCATTGACGCCAAGGTGGCGGCGCTCTTTCCGGGGGCCGAGTTTCCCGCCATCTTCGACAAGCTGGTTCAACCAACGTTGCGACAGTTCGTGAAGCCCGACCATCTCCTCCCGTTGGTGAACTCTCTGAGCGAGCCGACCAACATCGTGAAGGTGCTGGCCTCGGGTAACTGCACCGGCGAGACCGAGAGCGAGGGCACCGCGTTTTACGTCGCGTCCAACGACGTCCTCACGAACGCTCACGTGCTCGCGGGACATACGTCCTTTAGCGTCAACGGACACGCGGCCGAGGTGGCTCTCTACGACCCCGAGAACGACCTCGCGGTATTGCGCGTTCCCGCTGAAAGCGCCACCCCGTACTCCTTCGTGGGCGGGCTCCCCGCCAACAACACCAAGATCCAAGTCATTGGCTTTCCCCTCGACGGGACGCGCACTCGAGCCGTTGGCTACGTGGAGGGCGAGCTAAAGGGTCAGGGACGCGACATCTACAACCAGAAGGTCATCGCCAAAACGGTGATCGCCCTCGAAGTCAACATCAACCCCGGCAACTCCGGTAGCCCCGTTCTCGCCCACGGTCGGGTGGTGGGCATCATTGACTCCAAGTCACTCACGTTCGCGAGCACGGCCTACGCCATACCGGACGGCATCGTGCAGTCCGATCTAGCCAAGGTGCGCGCCACGGGGACGGAGTCAACGCAGAACTGCCTGCCCTAACGGGCACTGGTGGACCTCGCGGTGAACCTGCGTGACGAATCTCTTTGGGCGTCCACGTTAGCTATCACGGCTTCGAGTAGGTGTCCCTCGCGACACGCCTGATGGCCCACGAACGAGTGTCGCGAGCCGCCGACCTTATATTTCGCGCGCGTCCGCCACGTTGTCGAAACGAGCGAACTCTCCGCGCCACGTGAGGTGCGCGGTGCGAGTGGGGCCATTACGGTTCTTGCCCACGATGATCTCGGCGTCGGCCTTCATGTCGTTGGAGACGTCGCCGTAGATCTCCGGGCGATAGAGAAACAACACCACGTCGGCGTCTTGCTCCAAAGAGCCCGACTCGCGCAGGTCCGACATCATGGGACGCTTGTCGGCCCGCTCTTCGAGCTTTCTCGAGAGCTGCGAGAGCGCCACCACGGGACACTCGAGTTCACGCGCCAGGATCTTCAGCGATCGACTCATCTCGGAGACTTCGACTTGGCGATTCTCCGCTCGACCGCGACTACTCATGAGTTGTAAGTAGTCAATGATGATGACGCCGAGGTCACCGTTTTGTTGTTTGATGCGCCGGGCTCGAGCGCGCACGTCCATAATGGTGAGGCTCGGGTTGTCGTCGATGAAGACCTTGGCCGACTGCAGGTAACTGAACGCTTCGTGCGCGCGGTTCCAGTCCGCTTCGCTGAGGTCGCCGGTGCGAAGTTTGGAGGAGTCGATGCGCGCCGTGGAGGCGAGAATTCTCTCGGCCAACTCCTGGCGACTCATCTCCAACGAGAAGAAGAGAGCCGGACGATTCACCACTGCGCCCACGTGGATCAAGATACCGAGCGCAAAGGCCGTCTTACCGGTCGCTGGGCGAGCGCCCACGATGGTCATCGAACTCTTCTGGAGGCCTTGGAGAATCAGATCCAGCGATCGATATCCCGTCTCCAGTCCGTTGAACTGCCCGCGGGTCTCACCGCGCTGCTCGAGGATGTCGGCCTCGCTGAGCAGGAGTCGTTGCAAGGGCGACACCGAGTCGGCGCGGCGATCGTCGGCGATAGCGTTGATCTTTCGCTCCGCCTCGTCGATGAGGCCGATGACGTCATCGGTCGCCACGTAGGCGTCGTCCACGATCTCGCCGGCGATCGAAATCAATCGACGCTGCTGGGCTTTCTCCCGAACGAGTTCGGCGTAGTGCTGCGCGTTCGCCGCGGAGGGCGTATTCAGTTGCAACGACGACAAGACCGCGAGTTCTACCGCCACGGCGCCGCGTTCTTGTAACTTCGCCTGCACCGTGACGTAGTCCACCGGCTCACCGGCGTGCGCCAGCGCGATGATCGCGCTAAAGATCTGCCCGTGCAACGGACGATAGAAATCTTCGGCCTGAACGTTCTCGTAGGCGACGCTCACGGCTTCGGACGAGAGCAACATAGCCCCGATCAACGACTCTTCGGCTTCAATGACACTGGGTGGTACTCGACCACCTTGCGCCGACCGGGGGCGCTCTATCTCAATCTGCGTCATAAGACCTCAACGGTTGTCGATAGGGGCTGTGTGCCACAAGATCAAGAACGTGGGGATATCTCTGTGTGTAACCGCATCGGAAAATTCTTTCAAAGTGGTGTCACATGATCATCCCCGAGGCACACGGCCTCGGGGATGACAACGGCATCACAACTTTTGGATGAAGCACTACTTAGCGATAACCTCGATGGTCACATTCGCCACGACACCGTCAAAGAGCGTCGCGGTGGCCGAAGCCGCACCGACGTCCTTTAAGTGTTCCGCGAGAAAGATGGCGTGTCGATCCAACGAGATGCCCGTCGCCGTGCGAATGGCGTTCACGATGTCCGACTCGCCGATCGAGCCAAAGAGGCGTCCGTTGGCGCTGGCGCGAGCCTCGATGGTAATCGCTGAGCGTTCGATGAGTGCTTTCTGGGTCTCTGCCGCTTCGCGGCTCTTCGCGTCCAAGATGTCGCGAGACTTGCGCATGAGGGTGGCCTGCTTCTCGGTCTCGTCGCTCGCCACGAGCGCCGCTCCCGAGGGCAACAAGAAGTTGCGCGCGTAGCCCGACTTGACGACGACGATGTCGCCGCGACGGCCGAGTCCGCGAACGTCGCTTCGAAGAAGTACTTTCATTCGCCAACCACCTCCGCGACAGCAGCGCCCTCGAAGGTGGCGGCGGCTTCGCTGGCGTCCTCAATGAGGTCGCCTTCGACGGCGGGGTTGTCAATGACGGGTGCCGTCGTCTCGGCGGCGTCACGGCTGGGGCGAGGCGTGCGAGGACCACGGTCATCACGACCCTCTCGACCCCGACCGCCACGACGCTCGGTGACCGTGCGCTGCGTGTAGGGCAACAGAGCCAACTCTCGGGCGGTCTTGATAGCGTCACTCACGTCGCGCTGGTGTTGCTGGCAGTTGCCCGAGACCTTGCGGCCGCGAATCTTCCCGCGGTCCGAGATGTACTTGCGGAGCTGCGCTAAGTCCTTGTAGTCCACGCGGTCGACACCGTGCTGACAGAAGGAGCACGGCTTCTTCTTGACTCCGCGGCGTACGTCGATCTTGGGCGCGCGCTTGGGTGGTTTGGGGTTATTAATACGTGGCATTAGAAGGGCTCCTCGTCAAAGGCGTAACTGCTGGGTTCGTTGTTGCGCGGGGCTGCCGGGCGATCACTCGACGAAAAGTTGGACCCCTCCGCGCGTGGGGTGCGGGTAACGACGGCGGTCGCGAAACGAAGCGACGGGGCGATCTCGTCGGCGTTGATCTCGACAATGGACCGCTTGTCGCCATTCTCGGTCTCCCAGCTTCGCTGCTCCAGGCGACCGGTGACCAGCACGCGGGTTCCCTTGGTGAGGGAGTTAGCGGCGTTTTCGGCCATCGAGCCGTATCCCGCGACCTCGAAGTACGAGACGCGCTCCTCCCACTCCTGGGTCTGGCGGTTCTGCCAGCGACGATTGACGGCGATCGAGATCCGAACGGCGGCCTGACCGCTATTTAGGAACTTGAGTTCGGGGTCGCGGGTGATGTTCCCTACGACGGTGATGGTGTTATCGGGCATGGTCTCTCCTTAGGTTCGCGTCCGGAACCTACGCCTGAGCCGTGACACGGCCCGAGGGAGTGGTTCGCGCGTGGCGACGAAGGATCTTGAAGCGCAGCACTTCGTCCGAGAGGGTCAAGATGCGATCCAGCTCGTCGACGGTGGTCGACTCGCCGCTGAACTCGACGAGGACGTAGTAGCCCTCCTTACGCTTGTTGATCTCGTACGCCAAGGGACGTTTGCCCCAACGGTCGATGTTGCCGGGCGTTCCGCCGTTACTTCGGATGGTTTCGAGCGCACGATCCACAGCAATCTGAATCGCCTGCGCGTCGACGGTCGTGTCGAACACGATCATGGTTTCATAAGGCCTCATGGCCGATTTCCTTTCCCTCTGGTCCGGCACGCCGGGCTCTGCGGAAAACAGAGCAGGGTATTTGGGCACTTCCCCGCGCTTGCGGGAAAACCAGCCTACCCTCTAGGGCCGAAAACGGCTAATCGGAAAGTTCCTCGGGATTGGCGTACACCTCGTCGGGCCCGGGAAACTCTCCATTTCTTACGTCGCTGGCGAACTGGGCGATCGCCTCAGTGATTACGGGAGCGAGGTTGGCGTACTGACGCACGAACTTGGCCGGCTTGCCCTTGGTGAGTCCGAGCAGGTCGTGAAAGACCAGGACCTGACCGTCGGTGTCCGGTCCCGCGCCGATACCGATGGTGGGAATATCCAGCGCCTCGGTGATCCGGGTGCCCACCACGCTCGGCACGCCCTCGATCACCACCGCGAAAATTCCCTCGTCCTGCAGTACTTTGGCATCCAGCAGGAGCTGCTGGGCCGCTTCGCGAGTCTTCGCCTGGACCCGGAAACCGCCGAACGCCATCACGCTCTGAGGGGTGAGGCCGAGGTGACCCATGACCGGGATCTCGGCGTCGAGGATGGCGCGCACGACCTCGCGGCGTACCCGGCCGCCCTCGAGTTTCACGCTGTCGGCGCCGCTACGAATTAAGGCGGCGGCGTTGCGAACGCTGTCGGCCACGCTCAAGTGGTAACTCAGCCAGGGCATATCGGCCACGACGTGGACGCCCGGCTTGGCCGCCGCCACCGCGCGAACGTGATGGCACATCTCCTCAACACTGACGTGCAGGGTGTCCTCGTGGCCGAGCACGACGTTGGCGAGCGAGTCGCCCACCAAGATAACGTCGACCCCCGCGGCGCTCGCGAAACGAGCGCCCGGCTCGTCGTAGGCGGTCACCATTACCAGCGGCGTCGAGCCCCCGCGTCGCTTGCGGGCGCGAATCGCCGGCGCCGAGAGTTTCACTCGCCGACTTCTTTAGCGAAGCCCGCGCCGCGACGCGCTCGGTGACCTCCCGCGATCCACTTACGCACCAGATGGTGAAATGAACAGGCCACGCAGACTTCGACCGCGTAACACTGCACGGGGTCTTCGCGTCGTTCTAGCTTTAAGAGCTCCGCGCGCGAGGTGGGACACGTTCCGCCGGAAGGAAGTCGCGCGCCAAAGACATAGGTAACCTCGACGAGTTCCGCGTCGGAACAGACGGGACAGGTCTCTCCAGTCTTTCGTCCGAGGTTGCGCGCCGCACGCAGCAACTCCGGGTGGGCGTCGCACACGTCCTCGTGGCGAAGGACCCCAGCCGCCAGTTTGGCCAGGAGCGCGTGGCGCACGAGACCGAACTCAACGACCGCCCCATCGGCAGTGCTCGCACGGAATCGCTTATCCATTACCGGCGACTCTACCTTCCTGCATTTGATTGAGGTTGCACGGACCGTCTCGATCGTTATATCGAAGTGATATGATTATTCGCGTGTTAGACATCGCCATCCTGGGGCTCCTCATGGACCGGGATCACCACGGTTACGAGATTCGAACGCAATTGCGTGAGCGACTCGGCATGTGGGCCAACGTCTCATTCGGCTCTATCTATCCCGCTCTCGCGCGCCTCGAGCGACACGGCTACGTCGAAGCGGTGGCGCCGGTCTCTCCGAGATCGAGCGCGCTCTCGACCGGATCTCTGTCGGGTGAACGCGCGTCGCTTCGCTCACTGAGAGCCACCTCAGGACTCGGTCGTCGTGGACGCAAGGTCTATCGCATCACCGATCACGGCCGCCAAGAGTTCGTTACGTTATTGGGCGACCCTTCGACGCTCGACGACGGCAAGAACTTCTCCCTGCGCATGGCCCTCGCTAAGTACCTGACGCCCAATCTGCGCGTCCGACTTCTTGAGCGCCGCCGCACCGACTTAGAAACGCGATTGGCCGAAGTTCGGGTCGGGTCGCGCAACGAGGAACTCGACGACTACGCCCGCAGCGTCATGGAGCACGCGGCCAAGGGCGTCGAACTCGATCTCGTGTGGATTGACGATCTGTTGTCCACCGAACGTAGTAACCAGCAAACCTTCGCGAATGAAGCGAAGTAGGAAAGGAATCTCGTGAAGAAGATTCGCGTGGCTATTGCCGGCGTGGGAAACTGCGCCAGCTCACTCGTCCAGGGCGTGACCTATTACCGTGAGGCCAAAGACGGCGATCATGTACCGGGCCTCATGCACGTCATGCTCGGTGACTATCACGTCAGCGACCTCGAGTTCGTCGCGGCCTTTGACGTGGACGCCTCCAAGGTGGGCAACGACCTCGGCAAGGCCATCGAGGGTGGTCAGAACAACACCCTCAAGTTCGCCGACGTCCCCTCGCTCGGCGTGACCGTCATGCGCGGTCCCACCATGGACGGCCTCAACAAGTACTACCGAGCCGTGATCGAAGAGTCGCCCTTGGAGTCAGTTGACGTGGCTCAGGTGCTGCGCGACACGCAGGCCGAGGTCCTCGTCTCCTATTTGCCCGTCGGCTCCGAAGACGCCCAGCGCTACTACGCGCAGGCCGCCCTCGACGCCGGCGTCGCCTTCGTCAACGCCATCCCGGTCTTTATCGCTTCGGACCCCGTGTGGGCCAAGAAGTTCGCCGACGCCGGCGTACCCATCATTGGTGACGACATCAAGAGCCAGGTCGGCGCCACCATCGTGCACCGCGTGCTAACGCGCCTCTTCGAGGACCGCGGTCTAACCCTCGACCACACCTACCAACTCAACGTGGGCGGCAACATGGACTTTAAGAACATGCTCGACCGCGAACGCTTGGAGTCAAAGAAGGTCTCCAAGACCCAGGCCGTTACCTCGCAGCTAGAGCTCAACGACATGGACCCCGATGACGTGCACATTGGTCCGAGCGACCACGTGCCGTGGCTGAAGGACCGCAAGTGGGCCTACATCCGCATGGAGGGCCGCAACTTTGGTGACGCGCCGCTCAATATTGAGCTGAAGCTTGAAGTCTGGGACTCCCCCAACTCCGCCGGCGTGATTATTGACGCCGTTCGCTGCGCCAAGATCGCCCTCGACAGGGGCATCGGCGGACCGCTGGTGGGACCGTCGGCCTACTTCATGAAGTCACCGCCCGTTCAGTACCACGACGACGAGGCGTACGAACTCATCGAGGCCTTCGCCGCCGGTGGCGAGACTCCCGAGTGGCACCCCTGGTCGAAGTAGCTAGGACTGCCGTTCCCACCAGGCGCGTAGTCGCCGGGCGGCTTCGTCGGGGCTGATCTCGCCCTCGTCGAGTCGTATCTCCATCAAGAAGTCGAGCGCTTCACCGACCGCGCGACTGGGGGCGATGTCGAGGAGTTTCATGACCTCGACGCCGTCGAGCGCGGGGCGAAGGCGACCGAGGTCTTCTTGTTCGCGCAAGACGGCGATGCGCTCTTCGAGTTCGTCCATGCGCGCGGCAAGATCCGCCGCCTTGCGGGGATTACGCGTCGTGCAGTCACAGCGCGTCAGCTCATTGAGTTCGTCTAAGAGTGGTCCAGCGTCTCGTACGTAGCGGCGCACGGCTTTGTCGCTCCAGCCCAACTTGTAGGTGTGAAAGCGTAGATGGAGTTCCACCAGGGCCGACACGTCGTCGATCATCTCTTGGGAGTACTTCAACTCCGTCATTCGTTTTCGCGTCATCTTGGCGCCCACCACGTCGTGGAACCGGAAGGTGACGCCGTCGTCGTCAAACGCGCGAGTGGCCGGCTTGCCCACGTCGTGAAAGAGCGCGGCCAGTCGCAGAACCAGCGCCGACGACGTCTTATCGACCACCGCGAAGGTGTGCCGTAGGACGTCCTTGTGCTGGTGGACGGGGTCTTGTTCTAACTGCAGTTTGGGCAACTCTGGCATAAAGAACTCGGCCAAGTTAGTGCGCACGATGAAGTCGAGTCCGATCGAGGGTCGTTCGGTCATCAACAAGAGGTCCAGCTCGCCACGAATGCGCTCCGCGGAGACTTTGGTGAGCTTCTCGGCCGTGGCCGTGGCCGCGGCCTCGATGGAGGGGTCAATAGTCATGTCAAAGCGCGCGGCGAAACGCGCGGCGCGCAACATTCTCAGCGGGTCGTCGCTAAAGAGGACCTCGGGGTCGATCGGCGTACGCAGGACTCGATCCTGCAGGTCGTGAAAGCCATGGTAAAAATCAAAGAGGGTCTGGACTCCCGGCGTGTTGGCGTTCAGGGCAATCACGTCGAGAGCTAGTGCGTTGATGGTGAAGTCACGCCGCGAGAGATCCGCTCGAAGGGAGTCTCCCCACTCCACCGAGGGCTTGCGTGAGTGGTCGACGTAGGTTTCCGAACGAAACGTGGTGACCTCGACTTTGATATCGCTCTCGCGCAAGGTGCCGCCGAGGGTACCGAAAGCCCGACCCTGGTGCCAGGTGGCCGAACAGAGAGGGTTCATGAGACGTTCAATATCGTCCGGTCGCGCGTCGGTGGTGAAATCAATTTCGAAGTCGTCGAGCTGCTGATCAGCGAGTAGTGCATCGCGT
Source organism: Acidimicrobiaceae bacterium (assembly GCA_025463285.1). Classification (GTDB taxonomy): domain Bacteria; phylum Actinomycetota; class Acidimicrobiia; order Acidimicrobiales; family RAAP-2; genus RAAP-2. The sequence goes on from JAOBWI010000089.1 coordinate 15,356, forward strand.
ACGGACCCCCCGACCGCGTAGAGAGAGAAGCCCGCGCGTGCGAACGCATCGCTCAGCGGACGCGACAGGCGTGCGAGATCGTTCAGTCGATCGTGGGCGTCGGTAAAGGAAGTCACTTCGAATGAAGGGTAGTGGGCTCACTAAGTTGCGGACTCACGAAGGTAGCCTGTTCTTGCATGTCCCACCGATTTACGACCTGGTGGCGGGCGCTCAGCGTCGTACTCCTCAGCCTCGCAACGGTGACGTGGCCTTCGGCCGCGCGGGCTGACACGACCTCCACCTTCGTGGTTGTCCACCAAAACGCCGTCGCGGCACTCTCGGCGCGAGGCGTCTCACGATTTACGACCACCCTGCGCCTCGCCGCCTCCCCTCGCACTCACGTGAGCGTGACGCTCTACCCGGCCCTCGTCACCCAGGGGGCGCTCCAGGCGATCGTGAACGGCGACGACGCCACCACCCAGCCCCTTTCCACCACGAGATTTGATCTCAACTGTGAGCGGGGTGGCGAAGCGACGTTCAGCGTCACCCTTCACACGCGCGCACTGGCGTCGCCGCCGCGAACGTGCAACGGGGCGACGCCGGCGCTGCGCCTCATCTGCGGTGCATCCTGCGCGGGGGTGTATCCGCTGCGCTACCGCGTCGACGTCAACGGCACCGTCGCCGAGAAATGGTCACTGATCGCTGTTCAAACGTCGGACGTCAATCAGCCCCTCAATGTCTCTCTTATTGAGACGCTCTCTCCAAAGACCCTCTCTCACGCGACGAGGTCTCTCGCCGTGTTGAATACCTTCGGGCGCTTCGCGTCGTCGCCTCTCACTCTGGGCGCGGACTATCAAACACTCGCGGATATCCAGCTCAACGAAACCAGTGACGTGAAATGGGTCAGCGCGCTCACCAAGGCACTCGCCAGTCCGTTGCATCGCGCCATCGACGCGCCACCGCGTTCGACCGACTTCACCGGGCTAGCCGCCCACCATCTCACGACCCAGATCGGCGAGCAACTCACGCTGTCTCAACAGATTTTGACGGCGTTGACCGGACGCTACGTGGACGCCCCCGTTCTCCTCAGCGGGCCACAGGCCGCCGCCGGCCTCTTCGAGTTCGCGCGGCTCGGCATCGGGGACGTCGTACTTCCCGAGAGTGACCTCAGCGTGGCGCCCTCCACCACGCTCACCTGGGGCGCACCGTTCCACGTCGTCGGAGCGGGTTCGTTAACGGCCCTCAACGTGGACGGTCCACTGTCCTCGCTGGTCGGCGACGCCTCCATCGAGCCCGGCCGACGCGCCGCCATGACCCTCGCCTGGTTGGCCTTCTTGCACTTCGAGGCCCCCAACGATCCCTCGACCCGCGACGTCGTGCTCGAGACCTCCGTGGACTCGTCCTCGAGCACGTTCGTGGACGACCTGCTGAGCGGATTTGCCGGCAATCCCTTTAGTCGTCTCGCTCCCCTCTCGCCGCTCTTTGACTCCTCCCTGATCGGCACCGACGGCGCCCCCGTTGATCGTTCTTTGAACGCGCCCAGCGTCGTGTCGACGTGGTCGTCGCACAACGTCTCTTCGCTTCTGGCGCTGATTAGCGGCGTGACCTCCTACGAACAGGGCGTGAAGTCCGGCGACATCGCCACGGCGCTGCACGTGGCGGTCGCACAGTCCGAGGAACTCGGAACGCCCGACAAACGACAGGGCGCCATCGACGCCGCGCAGAACCTACTCAACGACCAACTCAAGTTGTTCTCCGTCAACGCCAGCGCCATCACGCTGGCCGGCCCCGGCACATCTCTGCCCGTTACCATCATCTCGCACGCCCCCTACAGCGTGGACGCCGTCGTGCACCTGGTCACCAACGGCGTCTCCTTTCCCAAAGGGAGCTCGTTCCCGATTTCCATGACCTCTCCTACCCAGTCCCTGCGCGTACCGACTTCGAACCCCCAGGGCAGCTCCCTCACCCTGCAGGTCATCCTCACGACGCCCAACGACCAAATCGTTCTGGCCCGCACGGCCATTCAGGTCCGCATCGCTGGCACCTCCGTGGTGGGATACCTCTTAACCTTCGCGTCTTTGCTGGTGCTCGCGCTCTGGTGGTGGCGCACCCATCGACGGCGTTCGCGCGGACGTCACGCCCGATGAGCATCGCCTCCAGCCACTCCTCCCGGGTCGTCTCGATGGCCAGCGGGACGCTGGTCTCGCGAGTCACCGGCCTCTTTCGGGTCCTCGTCCTCGCGTGGGTGCTCGGCTTCACGCCGATCGCCGACGCCTTCAACCTGGCCAACACGGTCCCCAACATGCTCTTCGATCTGGTGCTCGGGGGCATCGCCGCGGCCACCTTCATTCCGGTCTTCGTGGAGCGTCTCGCCCTGGACGGTGAACGGCGCGCCTGGAAGTCCATCTCGAACATCGTGACCGGTGCCGTCGTCATTCTCGTGGCCGCGTCGCTGGCCTCGTGGTTCTTGGCGCCCTACATCATTGACGGCTTCACGTTCTTACAGCGAACCTCCTCCACACACTCGGCCACTGTCCTCGTCCACCAGCGGCTGCTCGTGGCCCAGCAGCGGCTGGTGGCGACCGACCTGCTGCGCTTCTTCGTGCCGCAGATCTTCTTCTACGGCGTCATCGGCGTCGCCACGGCGCTTCTCAACATTCGCCACCGCTTCGGCATTGCCGCCTGGGTGCCGGTCGCCAACAACGTGGTGTGCATCGGCGTGCTCGTCTGGTTTCACTTGGTCGACCCCAACCCGGTTCTGGGGGCGCTCAACGGCTCGCACGATTTGCTCTGGTTGGGACTTGGCACCACGGCCGGCGTCGCGGTGCAGTTCCTCTGCCTGGTGCCGTCTCTCCTGCGCAGCGAACTGTGGCGACTCAGTTTTCGCTTCGACTATCGCGACCCGGCCGTGAAGACGGTCGGGCGCCTCGGCAGTTGGACGCTGGGTGTGGTGCTCGCCAATCAGCTCTCGCTCTACGTGGTCTTGGCCTACGCCTTCGGCATCGGCGGCAACGGTCCGGTGAGTGCCTATACGTATGGCTGGTCCTTTATGCAGATGCCCTACGCCGTCGTGGTGGTCTCCGTGTTGGGCGCTCTGACCCCGCAACTCGCGGGTTTCGCCACGGCCGAGGATTTTGAAGGACTCAGCGAGCGCCTCCGCTTCGGGCTGCGCCAATCACTGGTCATCATCATCCCCTGCACCTTGGTGCTCATCATTCTGGCTCAACCGATCGTGGCCATCTTGTTGCACCACCTCAACGCCACGCACAACTTGCCCGTCGGGACGGTCCTCGCCGTCCTCGCCGCGGGACTACCGGGCTTCACCGTCTTTCAGCTCGCGGTGCGCGGGCTGCAAGCCATGCAACGCGCGCGCGAGGTTTTTCTGCTCTACGTCTTCGAGAACGCGCTGACCATTGCCCTGTGCATCGCGCTCGGTCGCCACTCTCTGGCCGGGCTGACGGCCAGCGTGTCCCTCGGCTACGCGCTGAGCGCAGTCGCCGCCCTCGTGGTCTTGTCCCGTCACCACGTCAACATCATCACCGGGGTGTGGAGCGTCCACGTGCGCCGCAGCTTGTGGGCCTCGCTGATCGCGAGCGCCGTCATGGCGGCCGTCTACGCCGTGCCCTCGTGGACGCGGGGTCTCGGACTGGTCTCGCGCTTCGCCGGAGCCGTGGTGGTCGGGGTGTTGGCGTACTGCGTCGTCGTGGTGCTACTGCGACGTCACATTCGACGCGCCGCATTCAAAGGTGTAAGGCTCGACTGAGAGGGGGAAGCCATGGCCCGAATCCGAGTAGTAACCGACAGCGCGAGTGACCTGCCCGAAGAGTACGCCCGGCGACTCAACATTGACGTCGTCTCGCTGTCGATTCGCTTCGGCGACGAAGAGTTCACTGACCGCGTCGATCTCACGCCCGACGTCTTTTGGGCCAAGTGCAAAGTCTCTAAGACCTTGCCGGAGACGTCGGCGCCGTCGGCCGGCACCTTTCAAGCCGTCTACGAACGCGCCAAGGCCGAAGGATACGACGGCGTCATCGTGCTCACGCTGTCCTCGATGCTCTCGGCGAGCCACCAAGCGGCCGCGCTCGGCGCCGACGCGGTGACGAGTGAGATCGACGTGCGGGTTGTTGATACGTTGAACGTGTCGATGGGGCAAGGGCTCATCGCTATTGAAGTCGCCGAGCTGGCCGCCACCGGCGCGAGCCTCGAGGAACTGGTGGCGCGCGCGCAGTCGGTGATGACCAAGGCCGGCGTCGTCGCAGCGATCGATACCCTCGAACACCTCATCAAGGGCGGACGCATTGGCGGGGCCAGGGCCCTGCTCGGACAAGTGCTCTCCATCAAGCCGCTGATTGAACTGAAGAACGGCGTGGTCGCTGAAGCCGGACGCCAGCGCACCCGCGCGAAGGCCCTCGCCGCCGTGGCCAAGGCAGCGGCCTCCCACGCCCCCCTTCGCCGTTTGGCTCTCATTCACGGAGCCTGTACCTCAGGCGACGTCACGACTCTGGAGTCACTCGTCAAGGACATCGTGGTGGAGTTCCCTGTCATCGTGACCGACATCGGACCGGTGGTGGGCACGCACGGTGGCCCGGGCATCATCGGCCTTACGTGGATCAGCCAGTGACGCCGTCCACTATGTTCATATCGTGACTGACGCCAGCGAACCGCGCAATCCCGACCTCGTTGACAAGCTCTTAGGCTTCCTCGATCACGGACTCGACGTGGTGCACGACCGGGTGCTTCGCCCGATTATTCTGGCGGCCCGGGTGGCGGCGTACGGACTGATTATCGCGCTGGTTGCACTGGTCTTTGTCGTCGTCTTAGTCGTCGGCTTCATTCGATTACTAGACATTTACGCCTTTCAAGGCCGCGTGTGGATCAGCTACCTGGCGCTGGGAGGCCTGTCCTTCATCGCCGGACTGGTCATTTGGCGTCGACGCCGCCCCCTTAACATAAGGAAGTAATGACCGAGCACACTCGGGTCCTCGTGATCGGATCAGGTCCGGCCGGACTGACGGCCGCCATCTATACGGCGCGCGCCCAACTCAAGCCCATCGTCATCGAAGGCGAGCCCTCCTCCACCACCGACCAGCCCGGCGGTCAGTTGATGCTCACGACCGACGTCGAAAACTTCCCGGGTTTTCCCGAAGCGATTAGCGGACCTGATTTGATGATGCGCATGCGCGAGCAGGCCATGCGTTTCGGCGCCGACCTGCGCGTTGAAAAGGTCCACAAGCTCGATACCACGCAGCGGCCCTTCCGGGCGTGGCTGAGCGGCGACGAAGAGCCCAGCATCACGGCGGACTCCGTCATCCTGGCCACGGGTGCGAGATCGTTGATGCTGAACGTGCCCGGCGAAGAGAAGTACTTGAGCCACGGTCTCTCCACCTGCGCGACCTGCGACGGCTTTTTTTTCCGGGGCCAGGACATTGCCGTCATCGGTGGAGGCGACTCGGCCCTCGAAGAGGCGCTCTTTCTCACCCGCTTCGCCAACACCGTCACCGTGATTCACCGGCGCGACAAACTGCGCGCTTCTAAGATCATGCGAGATCGCGCCTTCGCGCACGAGAAAATCCACTTTGAGTGGAACACGCAGGTGACTGAAGTCTTCGGCGACGACAAGGTCATGGGGCTCAAGGTCCGCGACACGCTCACCGGCGAAGACAGAGTGCAACTCGTGACCGGCGTCTTCGTGGCGATCGGTCACGTTCCCAACACCACGCTGGTCACTGGACAGGTCGATCTGCACGAAAACGGCTACGTACGGACGGGACTCGGCTCCTACACCAACATCGACGGTCTCTTCGCGGCCGGAGACGTGCAAGACGACATTTATCGTCAAGCGGTGACCTCGGCGGGGTCCGGCTGCGTCGCGGCGATCGACGCCGAGCGTTGGCTCGAAGCGCAAGGAATGTAGCGGCTTGTCGCTAGGGTGTTGGCCTACGCCGTCGCTGGCGTTCTAGGAGGTAGTTATGAGCGCGAACATCACGACCCTGACTGACGCGACCTTTGATGAAGTTATTGGGGCGTCGGAAAAGCCTATTCTGGTTGACTTTTGGGCCGATTGGTGCGGTCCGTGCAAGATGATCGCGCCGATCCTCGAAGAGTTCGCCCTCGAGCAGTCCGACAAGTTCGCGATCGGCAAGCTCGACGTTGACCAGAACGTGGCGACCGCCACGAAGTTCTCGGTCATGAGTATTCCGACGCTGTTGCTCTTTCGAGACGGCGAAGTGATTGCGCGACTGGTGGGCGCCAAGCCCAAAGGTGCGCTGTTGCAAGAGATCACCTCGAACCTGTAGCTCACCTGAACTTCGAACCCCTGCGCCCCGGCGACACGGGACTACGTGTGCGCGAGTTAAACGAGCGTTTGGCGGCACTCGCTTTCATCCCGGCTCTCGAGCACGACGACACCTACGACGGTGAGACCGTCGCCTACGTGGAAGCCTTTCAGCGCTCGCGAGGACTCCCCCTCACTGGTGTCGTCGACGCCACTACCTGGGAGCGCTTGGGGGAAGCCCGCTGGAAGTTGGGTCAGCGACTCCTGTACGACACGCGCCCGGCGTTGCGCGGCGACGACGTAGCCGAAGTGCAAGTTCGCCTGGCCCAGCTCGGTTTCAACCCCGGGCGCATCGACGGTATCTTCGGTACCGCGACCGCCGTGGCGCTCGCGGAGTTCCAACGCAACTGCGCGCTGGAGCCGAACGGCACGGTCACCAAAGAGACCTTGCAAGCTCTGCAACGCGTGCGGGCCACCAACACCACCCGCAGCCTGGTCATGGACGCCCGCGACGCCGCGGGGTTAGATCTCGCCACCGGAGGGCCCGTGGTGCTCTGTGGTGACGGCCCACTCGTGCACGCGTTGTCCGAAAAGTTTAGGGGCAGCGATCTCGTGAAGGTGGTGACTGATACGACCCAGGAAGACGCCGCCCACGTCGCTAACTCTCTCGACGCGGCGCTCGTCCTCTCCTTTCAAACCCTCGAGCACGTTGAAGGTATTCACCTGCACTACTGGGCCAGTTACCGCTCTCACTCTCACCGTGGTGAGTTAGCGGCCAGCTCCCTGGCCTCGGAACTGGCGCATCTCCCCGGCGTTCCGCGAGTTGAGGTAACAGGAATGGCCCTTCCGATTCTGCGCGAAACTAGAATGACGACCGTCCACACTGAACACGACAACATCTCTGAGCAGGTACTTCACCAAGCCATCACCGCTTTCGAGAGTGTAGTGAGCCAGGTTATCCACAGAACCAACTCGTAATGCGACGCCAAAACCGCCTATTTTGCGGATAAAAACCCCACAAATAGGCCGAATTTGAAGTAACCCACAACTTCATCCACAACTTGGGGAAAACTTCAACGAGAGGGTTAGCGTGAGGGTTTAAGGTTACTTGGGCTTCGCAATAGAGCTGTAGAGCCGTTCGAGATCATCGAGATCCGCAAAGTCAATGATTATGCGGCCATTGCGCCCTTTCAGGTCCACGTGCACGCGCGTATCCAGATAACTTTCTAGGAGTTCTTCGAGTTCGGCCACACTGGCGTCCGGGACCGGGCGTAGTCGCGGTGCGCCATCGGGAGCCTTAACTTCTGCTTCTGGTGGGTGAATGGGCTTGGGCTCCAAGTGGAGTTTGACGGCCTCCTCGGTCGCGCGCACGGAGAGTTCGTTCTTGATCACTCGAGCCAAGAGGGTGGACTGGGCGTTCGCATCGCTAATGGCCAGCAAGGCCCGAGCGTGCCCGGCGCTAATCTGCCCTGAGGCCAGCGCGCTTTGGGCCGTATCTCCCAATTGGAGAAGTCGTAATGTATTCGTAACATACGCGCGACTTTTCCCGACACGCTGCGCCACCTGTTCGTGCGTCAAGTCAAACTCGTCGACCAACTGCTGATAGGCCGCCGCTTCTTCTAGCGCGTGCAGGTCAACGCGGTGAAGGTTCTCTACGACTGCCTGCTCCAGGGAGAGTCGATCGTTGACATCATCCTGGAGTAACACCGGTACTACTTCGAGACCAGCAATACTGGCGGCGCGCCATCGTCGTTCACCGGCAATAAGTTCGTACTTGTCAGCCTCCCCTTCGACCGGCCGCACGATGATGGGTTGGAGTACCCCGAGCTCCTGGAGTGAAGCGGCCAAGGTTTTCAAGCTGTCATCGTTGAAGGTTTTGCGCGGTTGAAATTGATTGGGTCGAATTGACCCCACCGGCACCATCCGAAGTGGGCTAGCCGCCACGGCTTCTTCGGGAGTCTCGGACGGTGTTACGACGGCGTCGGGAATGAGGGCCCCGAGCCCTTTTCCTAATCCTGGTTTTCTAGCCATTCATGATCTCCTCTGCGAGCGCAATGTAAGCCAAGGCGCCTTTGGATGTTGGATCGAACACGGTAATAGGTTGGCCGAATGACGGAGCTTCGGCCAACCGCACGGTTCGCGGAATAAAGGTTCGACAAAGCTCAACTTCAAAGTGCTTCTTTACTTCCTTAGCCACGTCGATTGAGAGTGTGTTTCGTGAGTCGTACATGGTAAGTACGACCTTGGTGATACGTAGCGTCGGGTTCAGGTTCTTCTGGACCAGGTCAACGATTCGTTGAAGCTGGGTGAGCCCTTCGAGGGCGTAAAACTCCGTTTGAACGGGCACCATGATCTCGGTGGCCGCCGCGAAGGCGTTGATGGTGATGAGGCCGAGGGACGGGGGACAGTCGATAAAGATGAAATCGAACTCCCCCTCTACCGAAGTCAATGCCCGCTTGAGGCGGAGCTCACGAGAGATAACCGACGTCAGTTCCTGCTCGACTCCCGCTAAATCGAGAGTGGCTGGAGCAACGAAAAGATTGTTGAAGCCCGTGGGCTCAACGATATCTATCATGGGAATATCGTTTAAAAGGACGTCGTAAACGGAACGTTCGAATTGGCGCCCGTCCACCCCAAGGCCTGTGGTGGCGTTTCCCTGGGGATCTAAATCGACCACCAAGACTCGCCGTCCTCGCTCAGCAAGAGCTGCGCCCAGGGAAGTTGTCGTCGTTGTCTTACCAACGCCCCCTTTTTGGTTGGCTACAGCAAAAATTCTCATCGTGCTGGCGTCCGCCATGAGCCTCTTTCCGACCGTGGGTATTTACCGACACTCCATCGAACCACTGCCATTCAACTCGCTTTACGGCGATTCGTCAAGTACCAATGTTTCACGTGAAACATTACCTGAAATTCGACGTCCCATGTTTCAGGCGAAACAGGAGGGTTGATCAAATAGCTTGATCTAAGGAGGTCTTTCCCGTGAAACACTCACCGCTGGCGCTGGCGCTGGTTCTGATGTTTCACGTGAAACATCACACCAAAGGCTTCCTTAGAAATAAGTCGGTCATGAAAATTGCTCCCGCTTACTCTCGGAAAATTCTGCCCAGCCTGGTTCCAGCAGGACTTCAATCTCTGGACGCCAGAGGATTCAGCGGAAGGCGTGGATCAACTAATGCAGGTGCTCTTTGGAATTCCTGGGGCCGAGGAGCCGCCCTCGCCAGAAACGAACCTTTTCCGGGTCCTACTACCCACCCCGTAGCGTCAGTGGCCTGAGTTCCCAAGTGCGAAAAGGGTCCGAGCGGTGGTGAGTCAACATGTTTCACGTGAAACATCAGAAAAGAGGCTCTCGTTAGCCGAATCGAAAACGCACCGTCTTCCTCCTCGATTCCGACGCATCTCGGTAACTCATTAGTTAGTCTGGTCGAACTACTAGGCCGGCGCCGCGGCCGGAGCAGCCCGTAAACCTAGCAAGTCCAGTCCAGTCCAGGAGGGGTGGTAGCCATTAGCTCCAGGGGGTAGACCTACGCCGTGGCGGGGTTGCTCTTCCGGAACCTAGTGCAGGCCTCACAGCTGAACGGACCCGGAGCTTAGGACCCGGAATGTCTAGCTCGGAAGCGTCGCCGAGTGAGTATGTTTCACGTGAAACGTGAGAATAAGGACTTCTCGCTCGGAATTCCAACCGGCGTGAGGATTGCTCTTTCAGAAACCGGTCACCGGCTTCCTATCTAAACGAACCCGAGCCTAAGACTGGGATATCCAGTCGGAAGCGTGACTATCACCGCCAAGTCAGAATGTTTCACGTGAAACGTCAGAATAAGGACTTCTTCTTTGGAACTCCCACGGGCCGTGGGAATTGACGATCCGTGGGACGGACCTTCAACAGAACCTCGTATCCAGCCCCATACCTGGAGCGTCCTTGGGCTTTCAAACCCAAGATGCCTAGGCCCGAGGGGTTCCAGCGGTCCTCCGTTCGATCACTCGGAGGTTCTGAAATAATCAAGACTCCCCCGACCTTCAAAAATCGAACCGCACATTCTGCCGTGACCGCCGGAGGGCCAAAAGATCGGGCGGTGACTAGATCGAAATGACCATCCAATTCGGGCCAACGAGCAGCTTCTTCAGCCCTGGCGGTCACTACTTCACAGTTTTGGGGAGCCCCGACCCACGAAAGACTTTCACTGAGGAAATTACTTCTCTTGACCATGGAATCGAGAAACACGCCCGAACATTCCCAACGTTCGACCAGCACAAGCCCGGGAAGCCCTCCGCCACTCCCCAGATCAAGAAGTCGAACCGGGGGAGTTTCGCGTAAGGCTTCCCAACACTTCGCAAACCCCTCCGCGTGGACGATTTGTGGCTCAATTGGTTGAGGCCCTAAAAAGCCTCGCGCCCTCGATTCCTCGAGGGCGCGAGACAACCATTTACCAGACACGGAGTAATTATGCCGGAGAAACCACCACGAATCGGCGAGGGTCTTCGCCTTCGGATCGGGTGGCTACTCCGTCCTTCTCCGATAGGGCATCGTGCACTGCCTTGCGGTCAGCGGCCGACATGGGCTCCAGGGCTCGCTCTTCACCCGTCTCAATAACCTCTTGCGCCACTTGCTGGGCAAATCGACCGAGAGCAGCCACGCGACGTTCGCGGTACTGAGCCACGTCCACCAAAATACGATCCGTGCGACCGGGACTCTTGGATTGAACAACCGTTCGTGTCACTTCCTGGAGGGCCTGAAGGGTGGTGCCCCGCGGTCCGACCAAAATACCGAGCTCGGTGGGCGGGTCCGCGTTCACCGACAACTCCACGGTCTCCTCGTCCAACTCCTTGATCAAAACTTCAGCCTTAATGTCCATTGACGAGAGGAGCCCTACGAGGAACTCCTTCGCAATAGTGCCTTGCTCGGCCAGCGAAATGCCCTCGGCCATACTGTCCTCCTTTAGTGGAACCTTCTTCGACTTCTCAACTCGTGGAGCGCTCGCACGAGGAGCGGGCTTAGTGCCCTCTCGTCGATTCTCGCGTTCCGGCTTCTTCTCGTTTGGAGTTCGTTCGTTGCGAGCGCCCGCTCGAGGGCGGTCGTTTCGCTCACCACCCGAACGACGCGAACGCTTGGGGCGCGGACCGCTCGGGCGCACCCGAGCCCGAACCCGAGCTTCACCCCTAACGCGGCCGAATAGGCCGGCCTTGGGCTCTTCCAATACTTCGACTTCTGCGTCGTCACGGTGGACCCCTAAATGTGCCAGGGCTCGGTCCATTGCTTCGTCGACGGTCTTACCGGTGGTCTCTACCCATTCCATGGGTTAACGGGCCTTTCTCTTACGTTTCGCCTTCGACCGAGGCTGGCTCGGTTTCGGAGCGGGACGAGTTTGATTCCTCGATCGGTTGTTCGTGTTCGCCTTGGGGGTGGGCTTGGGCGTAGGTTTCACGGGCGCCGCCTTGATGGCCGGTCGCTCCACCACTTCACTCTCGCCCTCAATGAGCGAGGAGGCCGCCACCGCGGCTGCTCCTTTATTCGGGTTGGAAACGCCCGTGCGGAACATGACGTCTTGAGTAATTATGCGTATACCTGTCGAAATAATCATATAGAGAACGACGGCTGCAGGGATCACCATATAGAAGTATGCGAATACGATCGGGAGCACCCGCTGCATCATGAGCTGCTGACTTGGTAGCGGTTGACCGCGCTTACGGGTCAAGTTGTTCATCTGGGCCATTTGCAGGTACTGAAGTCCGACCGCCGCCGCCGCGAAAGCGAAGAAGGGCAGCGCGCCAACCCATCCGCCGTGCACACTGATGGGAAAGGGTCGAAGGCTCAAGTCCATACCCCAGACCTTGATGTGCCCACCCGAAGCGACCAGGTTGTCGTACATCTTGGTGTGGTGGGGGATGTAGCGCGGGTGAGAGATGACCTTGCCGGCCTTGGTGGTCACCGTATAGGCGAGGCCCTTAATCGTGCTGTAGAGAATGAAGAGAAAGGGCATCTGGATGAGCATGGGCAGGCAGCCCCCGATGGGGTTAACGCCCTCTTCCTTGTAAAGCTTCATCATCTCTTCGTTGAGCTGCTGACGATTCTCTGCGCCCTTGTACTTCAACTGCAACTTCTTAATCTCGGGTTGAAGCCTCTGCATGGCCATCATGGAGCGCGTGCTCTTGACCGTGAACGGGGTCAAGATACCCATAATGATCACCGTCAACAGGGCAATCGAGATGGCGTAATTAGGAACCACGTTGTCGTAGATAAACGCCAGCAACCAGCCGATCAAGTGGAAGATGGGCTGGAAGACGCTGCCGACGAAGTGGCTTATTGCGTGCATGACCGGGAACTCCTAGTTAATGGTGGCTCGGGAACGAGATCGACGCCATGAGGGCCAAATGGGCGACAGCGCAGTAGCCGCCGTAGCGTCAGCCAGGATCCCCGGGCCGGACCGTGAGTCTCCAACGCCTCGAGGGCGTAGCTCGAGCACGAGGGGAAGAAGCGACAGGGGGAGAGGTGGCCGGCGAAGAGTTGCTGGTAACCACGAACGAGAGTGGTCAGAGCCCGAAGGGCCGGCGATTTAGGCGTGGGCTCGCTCAAGGGCTTTTCGGAGGTGATTATGTAGTTCGTCATATGAGAGGTTTCCTGTCTCAAAACCACACCTGATGAGGTACGTCCCAGGCTTTGGTTGAGGGTTAAGGTCGTCTAGCAGAGCCCGTAGTCGGCGGCGAATCCTGTTCCGGATAACCGCATTACCCACCTTTCGGCTGATCGCGTAGGCCACATCCACTGACGAGCTGTCGGGCGAGCCGTCCACGAAGCTGATTCGTAGCGGCCCACTTTGACCTCGCCCCGTGGGTGTCGCGAAGAGCGCGAATTGCCGACGGGTGTGGACCCGACCGGGCACCCTAACTAGACCGTCAATTGGTGACGGCCCTTGTTGCGACGAGCCTTCAGGACGGCTCGGCCGGCACGGGTACGCATACGGGCGCGGAATCCGTGGGTTTTAGCCCGTTTCCTCTGGTTTGGCTGGTACGTACGCTTCACGAAAACCTCTTCTCAAAATATCCTCTGCGCTTCGCGGTACCTCCTGGAGGTCGCTGGCGCGCTACAGCGTGCAATCTTACCCCAGGAAGTAACGAGCCTCGGCGGGCGAGAAGATTTGGGTGTAACGTGTCTCTCCCTGTCAGAGAATCAAGGGTTTTGCGTGAGAGCCGCTTGTGGATAATGTCAGAAGTGATCTGTGGAGGACGACAGTGCAGAGCGGTGAAGAAATATGGATGGCCCTTCGAGACTCCTTACGCGGCAACGCTTCTGAGGCCGTGTGGGCTGCAGGGCTCAGCACGCTGCGCCTTGTGGATTACCATGACAATCAACTCACCATCTCTGCTCCGAACCAAATTCAACTCCTTCGCGTCCAACAGCGTTATCTCCCCTTCATCACCGAGCAAGCACAGAAGTTGGTCGGCACTCCTGTGCAGATTTCTCTCACCGTCACCGACACCGCGAGCGCGCCACTCAACGACTCTGTGACTGAGGAGAGCGTCGCGACGGTACCGACCGTCACCTTCGCGTCAAGCGTGGACCAACCCGCTCGTCTCGACCCGCGCATGACCTTCGACTCGTTCGTACCCGGCCCGTCGAACCGTCTAGCCTTCGCGGCCGCCCAGTCGGTCGCCGAAACACCAGGTCGGGCCTACAACCCCCTGATGATCTACGGGAACTCCGGCCTAGGAAAGACCCACTTGCTCCATGCCATTGGCAACTACGTCCAGGAGAACTACCGCGGGCGAAAGGTGCTCTACGTCTCCACCGAGACCTTCTTGAATGACTTCATTCGCGCCATCCAAACGCGCACGCAACTCTCTCTACACGAGCGCTACCGCGAGAACGACGTGTTGCTCATCGACGACATCCAGTTCATGGAGACGCGAGGCGAGACGTTTCACGAAGAGATCTTTCACACCTACAACGCGCTGCATGGTGAAGGTAAGCAGATCGTCTTGACCTCGGATCGCTCGCCGCGTGACCTCGCCGGACTGCAAGAACGTTTTCGCAGTCGTCTGTTGCAAGGACTCGTTACCGAGATCGATCAGCCGGACTTAGAGACGCGCATCGCGATCCTGCGTTCGAAGTCCGAACGAGAGGGCATTGCACTTCCCGACGATGTGGCCGAGTGGATTGCCCAACGAGTTCGTGACAACATCCGCGAACTCGAGGGCTCGATCACCATGCTGCGGGCCTTCGCCAACCTGCGCCAAGAGCCCATCACCCTAGAACTGGCCAAGGCTCATCTCACCAACCTCGGGCAAGAACAGGTGATCTTGAAGCCGGAAACCATTCTCTCCGTGGTGGCTGACTTCTACGGGCTGTCGGTGGAGGAGGTCCGAGGATCAAAGAGGTTGCGGCCGCTGGTCCACGCCCGACACGTAGCGATGTACCTGATCCGAGACCTTTTAAACAACTACTCCTATCCGATGATCGCTCGTATTTTCGATGGAAGGAACCACACCACCGTGATCAGTGGTGTTGAAAAGATCAAGGAGCAGCTCACGTCGAATCCGGAAATGCTGTCCCAAATCAATCAGTTAAAACGCCGTCTTCAAGGAGAGAATTAAAACTATTGGTGTGCGCAACATTCGGATGAGCCTGTTGATTAGAGGTTGAAAACCATTTGGTAGCGCACATCAATATCTAGTTGAAGCCTGAGGGTTGAAGGAGTTAGTCACAAGACTGTGGTAAGTCTGCAACCCTCAAAACGTAGATTTACCAGGGTCGTTCACACGCCACCGAGTTACCCACACCACTACTACTACTAAGACATCTCTATATTGAAATCCTCACCGTATCCTCAGTAGCAAAAGGAAAGGTAGTCCTATGAAGTTCAAATCGGAGCGCGACATCCTCGTCGAGGCGCTGACCGCGGCGAGCCGTGTGGCGGCCACTCGACTTATTGGCGCGTCCTCTGGCGTCTTGTTGACCTTGAGCGGTAACCAGCTGGTGGTCACCGGCACCGATCTCGACATCACCGCTCGCACGACGGTTGACGTCATCGGCATCGAAGACGGTTCTACCGTGGTGCCCGCTCGGCTCATCGTGGACGCTGTACGCTCCCTCGAGGCGGGCGCGGTCACGGTGAGTAGCCATGAGGACAACGTGGAGATCTCCCTCGGTCGAGCAAAGTTTTCGCTGCGAACCTTCCCGGTGAGCGACTACCCGAAGCTGCCGCCCGTGAGTGGTCCCATCACTTCCATCGCCGCCCTGGATCTCATACAGGGACTCAACCAGGTCGTGCGAGCGGCCGCGAATGACGATGCCCGCCCACTTCTCACCGGCGTGCTCTTTACGACCGAGAACGGCACCCTGCGCCTCTTCGCCACCGACTCCTATCGCCTGGCGGTACGTGACGTGCCGGGAGTTAAGGGAATCAGCGAGAGCGAAGACCTTCTCGTCCCGGCTCGGGCTCTCCAGGAGCTACAACGCGCCGCCTCGTCACTGGCTGCGGACGCCGAAATAGGGGTGACCCTCAGTGACGCGGAGATCTGCTTCATGGTCGGCAACACCAGTATCGCTTCTCGGCTCATCGACGGAAACTACCCTTCTGTGCTCCAACTCATCCCCGCGACGTTTCCCAACCAACTGCGCATCGCGAAGGACACCCTCTTGACCTCCCTAAAGCGCGCGAAGCTGTTGGCCAAGGATTCCACCTCGTCCGTTCGTCTCACCATGAAAGAGCGAAACCTCGAAATCCGTACCCAAAGCCACGACGCCGGTGACGTCGAAGATAATGTCGACGCTGACTACAACGGTGAGGAGATGACCATCGCCTTTAACCCGGGCTTCCTCATTGACGGCATCGAAGCGGTGATCGGCGACGAAGTGGTGTTGGAGATGTCCGACTCCGTGCGCGCGGCGATGGTGCACGGCGTCGAAGATGAGCGATTTCGTTATCTGCTCATGCCCGTTCGAGTGCAGTAGTCGACGGTTTCCTCGTGGGTCTCCACGAACTCACACTTCGCGACTTCCGACTGTTTAAAGAGTTCACCTTTGAACCCGACCCCGACGCCGTCACCGTTTTCCTCTCTCCCAACGGCACGGGCAAGACGTCTGTTCTCGAGGCGGTGTACGCGCTCGCGACCGCTTCCTCCTTTCGCACGAGTGCGGCGAGCGACATGATTCGTAACGCTCAAAGCACAGCCGAAGTGCACGGCGTGTTGTTTCAGCGAGAGCGACGGGTGCAGATCGATCTAACCTTGACTCGAGGTGCGCGCAACACCACGAAACGGATGTTGGTCAATGGTCAACGACCACGGTCGCGCGCCGACGTGTCCGAGGTCATGCCCCTCACGGTGTTCACGCCCGAAGGCGTCGACGTAGTGCGGGGGAGTCCCGAGCACCGTCGCAACTATGTGACGAACCTCCTGACTGACGTAGAACCACTCACCGGAGAGATCATCGAACGATTCGCACGCGTCTTGAGTCAACGCAACGCGCAACTTCGCTCCCTCGAGGGACAACGACCGTCGATGACACAGCAAGCCGAGTTGGATCTGTGGACTAGCGAGTTTTGCCAGGCGAGCGACGAGCTTCTCGGGCACCGCATTGCGCTGGTCGAGTCCCTGGATCCGTTGGTGGCCCGCAACTACCGAGCACTCGCCAACGACGAGAGCGAGGTGGGACTCATGTACGAAAAGTCCTGGAGGGGGGCCTTACATGACGCGTTGCAGCGCGCGAGCGACGATGATCGCTATCGGGGCTACACGACCGTCGGCCCCCATCGCGACGACCTTCAACTCTCACTTGAAGGCCGTGACGCTCGTCGCCAAGCGTCCCAGGGTGAACAGCGATCGTTGGCCCTAGCTCTTCGTCTCGCGGGACACGAACTGGTTCAACTGCGCCGCGGAGTCGACCCCTTGCTTCTCCTGGACGACGTCTTCAGCGAACTCGACCCGCTGCGTAGCCATCGCCTTCTCGGGTTGCTGCCAGTGGGCCAGACCCTCGTGACGACCGCGTCGCCGCTGCCCGGCGCGCTGACCCCCGCCGCGGTGATCGATCTCTCTCGAGTGTCGTCGTGAACTTTCGTGACCACCAGCCAGCCGAACTGTCGGCTCTGCTGGACACTCTCGCGGGACGTCTACGACGCGTCGATCTTCGTCTCATCGATGAGGCCCGGCGACTATGGCCGACCGTTGTGGGGGGTGCCCTCGGCGAGCACTGTCGTGTGGAACTCATCAAAGACGGCGTGTTGATCGTGAGCGTTCCGTCGGGTGCTTTCGCGCAGCAAATCGTGACCAAGAGCCCGACGATTTTACGAGGGTTTTCGTCCCTCGGAAAGGGCGCTCCGACGAGCCTACGCACCGTGCTGCGCTAGGCGAAAAAACCTTGTCGAATCAGGCCTAAAGAGCTCTGTTTTAGGTTAAAAGTTACAGCGGTTCGGGTAGGATGGAAGAGTCATTTTGGTGACGTTGCGGGCGTGGGAAATGCCCTCCGAACTCTGTATTGAAAGGACTCCTTTAGTGGCCGATAAGACCAAGGGATCGGCTGAGTACGGCGCGGGAGACATCACAGTTCTCGAAGGATTGGAGCCCGTTCGAGTTCGTCCGGGAATGTACATCGGTTCGACCGGACCCGCGGGCCTCCACCACCTCATCTGGGAGGTGGTCGACAACTCCGTCGATGAAGCCATGGCCGGTTACGGCACCCGAATCGACGTGAGTTTGCTGGCCGACGGAAGCTGTCGCGTAGTGGACGAAGGTCGCGGCATCCCGGTGGAAGACCATCCCCAGTACAAGGGCAAGTCGGCGGCCGAGGTGGCTCTCACCATGCTCCACGCCGGGGGCAAGTTCGGGGGAGCGGGCTACAAAGTCTCCGGCGGCCTCCACGGGGTCGGCGTCTCGGTGGTGAACGCGCTCTCCACGCAGCTTTTGCTGGAAGTTGATCGCGACGGCAAGCACTTCGAGCTGCTCTTCAAAGACGGCGGTAAGCCTCAAGGGAAGCTCAAAGAGACCGGTCCCGCCCCCCGAGGTCGTACCGGGACGACGGTTACCTTTACTCCGGACCCCACGATCTTCGAAGACGTGGAGTTCCGTGCCCAAACGGTAGTTGAACGTTTGCAGATCAAGGCATTCTTGAATCGCGGACTCGAGATTCGTTTTGTGGACGAGCGCCCGGGGCACCAGGCGAAGGAAACGTTCAAGTACAACGGCGGCATCGCCGACTACGTTCGCCACCTCAACAACGCCAAGGAGTCCCTCTTTCGCAAAGTCGGCTTCTACGAACAGGCCGAAGACGATCAGCAGGTCGAAGTGGCCTTCCAGTGGAACACGGGATATTACGAGAACATCTACTCCTTTGCGAATGGCATCTCCACCATTGAGGGCGGCATGCACGAAGAGGGTTTCCGCAAAGCGATTACCAACGTTCTCAATCGCTACGCTCGCAAGCGCAATCTCTTAAAGGAGAAGGAAGAGAACCTCAAGGGTGAGGACATTCGCGAGGGCCTCACGGCCATCGTCTCGGTACTGCTGCGCGAACCGCAGTTCGAGGGTCAAACCAAGGGCAAGCTCGGTAACGTGTCCATTCGCTCGCTGGTCGAGCGCGCCACCAACGAGAAGCTGGCTGATTGGCTCGAAGAGAATCCCCGCGAGGGCGGACAGATCGTGGCCAAGGCGATCCAGGCGTCCAGGGCTCGTATGGCGGCCCAGGGTGCGCGCGATTTGACGCGGCGAAAGAGTGCGCTGGACGGCGCCGGCCTGCCCGGCAAGCTGGTGGACTGCTCGTCGAACGAGCCTCGCGAGTGTGAGCTCTTCATCGTCGAGGGCAACTCGGCCGGTGGTTCGGCCAAGGACGCCCGAGATCCGCGGAACCAGGCGATCCTGCCGATTCGCGGCAAGATCCTAAACGTCGAAAAGGCGCGCTCGGACAAAATCTTGAAGAACACCGAGATCCAGGCGCTGGTGTCCGCCATCGGCGCGGGCGTCGAGGGCGACTTCGATCTCTCGAAGATCCGCTACGACAAGATCATTCTGCTGGCCGACGCCGACGTCGACGGCAGTCACATCCGGACGTTGTTGCTGACCTTCTTTTTCCGTCAGATGACCGAGCTGGTGAACAACGGACACGTCTACGTCGCCCAGCCCCCGCTCTACTCGACGCTGGTCGGCAAAGAGAAGGTCTACTTGCGCGACGACGCGGCCAAAGCCATCTTCCTAGAAGAGCACCCCGACCACAAGAACGACTTTCAGCGTTTGAAGGGTCTCGGCGAGATGGACTTCGACGAGCTTCGCGACACCACCATGGACGCCACCAAGCGGGCCTTGTTGCAGATCACGGTCGAGCAGGCGGCCCTCGCCGACGAGGTCTGCTCCATCCTCATGGGCGACGACGTTCCCCAACGCCGGCACTTCATCCAGACGAACGCCAAAGACGTTCGATTCCTAGACATCTAGTAGTAGAGGATCATGGCACCAAGGAAAAGCGGCTCTGACGGGACACCACCGCCGAGCGACGACGCGGTGATCGGGTACATCGAGCCGATCGAGATCAATCTTGAGATGGAACGATCGTTCCTCGAGTACTCCATGTCCGTGATCGTCTCGCGCGCGCTCCCGGACGTGCGCGACGGCCTTAAGCCGGTGCACCGACGAATCCTCTACTCCATGTTCGACCAGGGCCTGCGACCGGATCGACCGTTCGCCAAGTGCGCCAAAGTCGTGGGTGACGTCATGGGTACGTATCACCCGCACGGCGACAGCGCCATCTACGACGCCATGGTTCGCATGGTGGTGGATTTTTCCATGCGCCACCCCCTCATCAGCGGTCACGGCAACTTCGGCGGCACCGGGCCCGACGAGGGCGCGGCCGCGATGCGCTACACCGAGTGCCGTCTGGCCCCTCTGGCTCTGGAGATGCTCGACTCGATCGACGAAGAGACGGTGGACTTCGAATCGAACTACGACAACTCGACGCAGCAGCCGGTCGTATTGCCCTCGCGCTTTCCCAACCTCTTGGTGAATGGCTCGCAGGGGATCGCCGTGGGCATGGCTACGAAAATTCCCCCACACAACCTCGGCGAAGTCATCGACGCCACCTTGTACCTCTTGGCGAACGGCGACGCTACGCCCGATGACCTGATGAAATTCGTAAAGGGCCCCGACTTTCCCACCAAAGCCCAGATTCTCGGCCGACAAGGCATCCTGGACGCTTATCGCACCGGCCGCGGTTCGATCAAACTTCGGGCCGTCGCCGAGATTGAAGAGAGCGGTCGCGACACGCGCATCGTGGTGACCGAGTTCCCCTACGAGGTCTCGGTGGAGTCGATCGAAGAGAAGATCTACGACCTGGTGAAGAGCGGTGAGTTGGACGGCATCGCCGCGGTGCAGAACGACTCGGCCGGTAGACAGGCTCGACTGGTTATCCGACTGAAGCGCGACGCGAACGCCAACGTGATCTTGAACAAGCTGTACAAGAACACGTCGTTGCAGACCTCGTTCGCGGTGAACATGCTGGCCCTGGTGGACGGCGTGCCGCGCACCTTGAATCTGACTCAGGCCTTGACGTACTACATCGAACACCAAGTCAACGTGGTAACACGCCGCACCGAGTTTCGCCTGCGCAAAGCCGAAGCCCGGGCCCACATCGTTGAAGGCCTGCTCAAAGCCATCGACATGCTGGATCAGGTCATCGCCACTATTCGCGGCTCCGACGACCGACCGGCGGCTCGGGCCTCCTTGATGTCGCCGCCCTTCGACTTCTCCGAGGAGCAGGCCAATCACATTTTGGACATGACCCTCGGTCGCCTCACCCGGCTTGGTCGCACCGAGCTCGAAGAGGAGATGGCCAAACTGCGCGAGACCATCGCCGAGCTGCAGTCGATTCTCGCCAACGACACCAAGTTGCGCGCGGTCATCGCGCAAGAGCTCACCGCCCTACGCGACAAGTACGCCGACGACCGAGTGACGCAGATTGTGAACGACCCGGGCGAGCTGGGTGTGGAGGATCTCATTCAAGACGAAGAGATCGTGCTCACCATGACCCGCGCCGGCTACGTGAAGTCGGTCGCGGCGGACGCTTTTCGTACGCAGGGTCGCGGAGGCCGGGGCGTGCAGGGTGCGAAACTGCGTGACGAGGACTTCGTCGATCAGATCATTCACACCACCACGCTGTCGCACCTGCTGTTGTTCTCGAACCGCGGTCGGGTCTTTCGCCTACGCGGCCACGAGATTCCCATGAAGGACCGCACGGCCAAGGGCACCGCGGTGGTGAATCTGTTGAACCTCCAGCCCAGTGAGTCAATTCAGGCGATCGTGACCACCGACGACTTTCCCGAGGACAAGTTCCTGCTCTTCCTGACGGCGAACGGCACGGTCAAGAAGACGGCCTTCAGCGAGTACGACAAGTCGCGGCGCGAGGGGTGGATTGCCATCAACCTTCGCGAGGGTGACGAGGTGGTGCGCGTGGTGCCCACCGGTGGTGACGACGATCTCATGCTGGTGACCTATCGCGGCATGGCCATTCGCTTCAAGGAAGACGAAGTGCGCGAGATGGGTCGCGACGCGACCGGAGTGCGCGGGATCAAACTGAAAGCGGACGACCGCGCGATCTCGCTGGACGTGGTTCGCGAGAGCGCTGATCTCTTCGTGGTGACCGACACGGGCTTTGGCAAGCGCGTGAAGACCGATCGATTCAATCGACAAGGCCGCGGGGGCCAGGGGGTGCGCGCGATCAAGCTCACCGCGGCGCGCGGGTTCGTGGTGGCCGCCTTCATGGTTCACCTCGACGACGAGGTGCTGCTCGCCTCGAGTGGTGGCGTGCTCATTCGTACGCCGGTGCGCGAAGTCTCCTCACAGGGTCGCGACGCCACTGGTGTGCGGGTGATGAACCTCGACGAGGGACACGCCGTGGCCGCCGTGGCGTTGGTGCCCTCCGAACAGGACTAAGCGTCCTGACCTTCTCACGCGGGCCGAAGGGCGTCGGCACTCTTGTCGCTGCCTCGGGCGCCGAGCACCATGAAGGTGTGGTCATCAATATCGTCGGCGCCCCGGAGATTCCTAGCTCCTCGTCGGCGCCCACTTCGTCGCCCAAGTCGCCGCTCGCCCCTAGTGGCGCCTCGTTGCTTCGGCGTGGCGAAGGACCAGGTCATGCTCTAGACAGCAATTATGAAGGAGTCACCCGCTCCCTAGGATAGATGGGTGCAATCGCGAGAACTCCGGGAGACAACGACGTCACGACGCCCTTGGGGGCGCGCTAGAGCCCGTCTCGCCACACGCGCGATCACCGCGTTCGAGTCACCGGGGCGCTAAATGTTGATCGTCAGGGATTTAGGGATCGAGATTGGTCCGCGCCGCCTGTTAGAGCCGGTGTCCTTCACCGTCGGGAACGGTGAGAAGGTCGGGCTGGTCGGGCGTAACGGCGCGGGCAAGTCCACGCTGTTGTCGGTGCTGCTTGGCTATCACCCCGAACACCTGCGCATTACCGGGTCGGTGGCCCACCAAGGCTCCTTGGCGCACTTGCCTCAAGAGCCCGTCGCCGGAGGCCTCGGCGTCGAGCCCATTGGGCTGTCCCACGTCCTGTCGGCGCGGGGTATCGACAAACTCGACGCCGATATGCAACACGCCCGTCACGCCCTGGCGGCCGACCCGACGGACGAGACCATCTCTCGGTTCACCTCACTGGAAGAAGATTTCCGCGAGCGCGGCGGCTACGAGGCCGAGTCGGAAGTAGCGCGCCTCGCCGACGGTCTCGGGCTGAAAGAAGATCTCCTGCTCGAAGACCTCACCTCACTCTCCGGTGGACAACGTCGGCGGGTCGACTTGATGCGCGTCCTCTACGAGCAGCCCGAGACGATGGTGCTCGACGAACCCACCAATCACCTGGACAAGGCCGCCAAGCGCTGGCTCTTCGACGAGCTCGAGGCCTTCCGCGGTACCGTGCTGGTCATTAGCCACGACTTGCCGTTGTTAGACCGATCCATCGACCGAGTGCTGGCCCTGCGCGACGGCCAGTTGCGCGAGTATCGGGGCAACTACACGAAATTCTTGGCCCTGGAAGAAGAGCGTCGGCTGTCCGAAGAGAAGATCGCGGCTCACCAGAACGCCAAGATCGATCAGTTCACCACGCTGGCCGACTCCATGCGCGGACAGACGGCCAAACGTGCTCGTCTGGCCAAGGTGCTCGACCGCCGGGTGGAGAAGTTGAAGGACAACCGTATCGAGGTGACCAAGAAGGAGACGAAAGTCGTCTTTCGACTCCCGGTACCCGCGCGCAGCGGCGACGTTCCGATGACCGTCGAGCACGTAGCCGTGCGGTACGGAAAACTCGACGTGCTGCGCGACGTGAACCTAATTACGCGTCGCGGTGACCGGATCGTCATCGTGGGCCGCAACGGGGCCGGCAAGTCGTCGCTGCTGCGTTGCCTGGCGGGTACCCAGGACGCCCAAGAGGGGATCGTCAAGTTCGGCGCCAACGTGGTGGTCGGCTACTTCGCCCAGGAGAACGAGCAGTTGGACTTCACCAAAACGGTGCTCGGGAACCTGGACAACTCCACCGTGGAGTCCGACGTCCAGCGCCGATCGATGCTCGGCGCGTTCGGGCTGAAGGGCTCGGCCGCCCACCAGATGCCGGCCACCCTGTCGGGTGGCGAGCGAGCCAAGCTGGCTCTGGCCATCCTGGCCTCGTCGAGCGCGAATCTGTTGTTGCTGGACGAACCGACTAACAACCTCGACCCGGCCAGCGTCGAAGCACTGGGTGAGATGATGCGTCAGTGGAAGGGCACCATCGTCGCGGTGAGTCACGAACGGGGATTCGTCGAGGCGCTGGAGCCGACCCACGCGGTGTTGTTGCCCGAAGAGTACTTCGACATCTGGGACGAGGAGTACATGGACCTCATCGAGCAGCGCTAATTAGTTGAGGTGACGCTCCGAGGCCCAGTGGGTGAGCTGGTGCCGATTGGAGAGTTGGAGTTTTCGAAGTACCGACGAGACGTGACTCTCGACGGTCTTGGTGGAGATCTCTAACTCCGTGGCGATGTCGCGATAGGAGTAACCCCGCGCAATGAGTCGCAGCACTTGTCGCTCGCGAGGGGTCAGCAGATCGAGGTCGGGGTCGACGTCGCCCGCCTGGAGATTCTTGCCCTCCAGGGAGAAGGCGTCCAAGACGAAGCCCGCTAGTCGAGGGGAAAAGACGGCGTCGCCCGCGGCCACGCGATAGATCGAGTCGAGCAAGTCCGGACCGGAGATGTTCTTGGTGACGTAGCCTCGCGCGCCCGCGCGGATGATACCGATAACGTCCTCGGACGCGTCCGAGACCGACAAGGCCAGAAAGCGAACGGACGGGCACGTGCCGTTCAGGGCGCGCAACACGGCCAGCCCTCCGCCGTGGGGCATGTGGACATCGAGGAGCACCACGTCCGGGAGGCGTTCACGGATCATCTCTATGGCCGCCTCGACCTCGTCGGCCTCACCGACGAGGTCGACGGAACCCGCGAGCTCGCTACGAATCCCCGAGCGAATTAGTTCGTGGTCGTCGACTAGAAAGACGCGCGGCTGGGCCACGGCTACGACGGGCGCGGCAGCGTCAGCTGCACTTCGGTGCCCGCGCCGATGATGCTCTTAATTGTGGCGCTGCCTCCTTGGAGCTGCATACGTTGGCGAATGGAGAGGGCGATGCCGTGTCGATCGCTGGGCACCGTCTCGACGTCGAAGCCACGACCCAGGTCGCGCACGAAGAGTTCGAGAGCGTCGGTCTCGACTTCGCCGTAAATCGCGATCGTGGGAGCGTTCGACCACTGGGCCGCGTTGATGGCGGCCTCGCGAGCGGCGGCGACCAGGGCCACGATGCGTTCATCCGCGTCGCAGTCACCGACGGTGACGAGTTCAATGGTGACGCCGTAGTCGCCCTCAATCTCTCCTTGGAGGGCGCGCAGTAGTGACCCGTAGGTGGTGGGCGCGTCGGAGGCCCCGTGCTCGGGGTCGAAGAGCCACGCGCGAAGCTCGCGTTCCTGATTTCGAGCCAGTCGCGTCACGGCGGCTTCATCGCCGGCCGATCGCTCGATCAAGGTGAGCGTCTGCAGCACCGAGTCGTGCAAGTGTGCGGCGACGCTGGAGCGCTCTTCGACGCGCATACGAGCTCGGCGTTCCCCCGAGAGGTCGTCGAGCGTAGTCAGCCACCACGGAGCCAGCAGTATCAAGACGCCGATGAGCAGAACCAGAGTGCCAAAGAGGGCCGGGGCGGCGAAACCCCACGCGCCGCCGAAGTGGCGAAGAAGGCGAAGACCAAAGTAGACCAAAATGGCGCCGAGGGCGAGGCGCAGCCAGAAGTTTCGCTTGTCACGAGAGGCCGCTTTGCCGATCAGCGGCGCCGACTTCAGTAACTCTTCGAGGTGGCGACGTTCGTCGGGCGAGGCTCCTTTGACGACACCAAAGAGAGCGAGGAGGCTGAGCCACAAGGGCCACGTGAAGACGCCGAGATTAGGCACCCCCAGGGAGGCGAGAAACCAGGCCAGTGCGGCGATGACGATGAGGCCGAGCAGAATGTGGCGAAATTTCCGCCGCTGGCCCACCAGACGGTTAGCGATCGACTGACCCTCGCCGGTTCGGGGCAGAGCTAACCAGATGAGCATGTAGAGCAACAGCCCCACGCCGGAGATGAGAGCTAGGAGAGAGAAGACCACGCGCACGGTGCGCTCTCGCACACCCAAGCGAATAGCCAAACCTCCGCAGACGCCGCCGAGGATGGCGTTGTCGACTCCACGGCGATAGGGCCGAATGGGGGTTCCGATGATCGCGCGAGGTGGGGTGGTGGTGGTCACGTCACTCTCCTCAAAAACTGTCTGTTCCATTCTGTGAGTCTCCCACCGGTTTAGTCGCGTCGTCCTCAGGGGAAACCCTTAGTCGCCACGGCACTTTCGGGCCGTTCTGGGGGTTCGCCCTGATGGGCGAAGCGAAGCTCGACACCTACGTTGATAGGCATGAGCGATCTTCCTTTTGAGCACGAAAACGACACCGCAGCCGGAACCAAGAGCGAAGCTGAGGCCGAGGTGTCGCCTCGCTCCACCACGCTGCATCGCAGCCACAGCACCAAAGTGTTCGCCGGCGTCGCCGGCGGGATCGGTGAGCGCTTCGACGTCGACGCCAACATCGTGCGTGTCGTCTTCGTCGTCCTCGCCCTGGTTTATGGACTGGGCATTGCAATCTACTTAGCTCTGTGGGCGTTGCTTCCGCGCACTCTGTCCGAGGGCGACGACGTCACCGTAGAGAACGTGGCCACGGTCAAGCGACACAATCGCTGGCTGAGCTACGCCATGGTCCTGGGCGTCGTCGCGTTGTTCGTCATCTTTCTGACGAACCTGCAAGGTCGCCATCACGTCATCGGTGAGGGATTCGGTAAGGGCGTGGCCGTGTTGTGGCTTGTCTTCCTAGCGATCCTGGCCGTCGTCGCGCTTCGTTCCTCGTCCAAGGGATTCACCCTCGGCCGATTCTTGGCCGTTGCCTTCTTTAGCGTCGTGACATTTTTCATTCTCTCAATCGGTGCGTTCTTGATCGTGCTGCAAATTCTCGGCGTTCCTGTCGAAGGCGGCAGTGGGGTAAAGTCGTGGGACCCCACGTCGGTAGCGCAGGTTCAACAGAATTACCACGGCGCGTACGGCGCGTCCACTATTGACCTAGAGGCCGTCCCCTTCACCGTCGGCACCTGGAGGATCAACGCGACGCAGGGCGTGGGAAACCTCACCGTCGACGTTCCCAGCAACGCCGTCGTCTCGATCCGTTCCCACGTGGGCATCGGCAATGTTGATGAATACAGCTGGAAAGGCACGCCCCAAGATATGTACGTCGCACCGTTCAGCGTGGTGGGTTCGACGCTGGCGAAGGACGCTCCTCACCTTGAGCTCGATCTTCAAGTCGGCATCGGTCAAATAAACGTGGTCCGGGGAGTGGGCGACACGCCAGCCACGCCACGGTCCCCCAGGACACCGAAGACTCCCACAACACCGACGACCCCCGCGGTGCCGTAACTCACTACGGCGTACTGGCGCTCGTCGAGGTGTTGTTGATCTGAACGTACGTGGGGTCGATAGCCAGTTGGTCCCATGTCCCGGTCGACGCCACACCACTCGTGCCGCTATAGGCACCCCGGTAGCGATACACCGGGAGTAACCACCACGTCGCGTCCGTGAGCTCGTAGGTCTGCAGCGTGATCGAGTCGTGGCTCAGCGCCACATCGATGACGGGGGGCGGGGAGGCCACGCTGTTGCTCGACGAGAACTTGGTTTTCTGGGCGGCGTTGAGTTGCCTCACGCCCGCCGCGGGACTCTCGAGGGGATAGCCGTACGACTTGTCGAGATGAAAGGCCGGACCCGACGCGTGGGCGAGCACGTTGTCCTCGCCCACCGAGAAGCTGACAGTCTGATCCGTCGCCACGCCATCAACGTTCACGTCGAAGACCACGTCTTCGGTGCTGGAGGTCAGCTGACTCGTCCCGTTGGCCGCCACGGAGGACGTGGTCGACGTGCTGAAGTTGGGCGACGACAGGCCGTAGCTAAATCCCATCTGGGCTAGGTACCGCTGAGCGTCGGCGGCGACAGTGGCCTCGCTGGGCAACGGGTTCACGGGCGCACTGGATGACATGGCGGGGGCGATCGCCGGCGACGTCGAGGAGAAATACCACTGGGGCACACCGGTGTTCTCATAGTCGAAGGCTGCGCCCGACTCGCTCTTCACCAGCCAGTCGCTGCCGTCGCCGTTCGAGTTCAGAGGAGTGGCATCGACGCCGAACACGCCGGCGAGATGGCCGGCCTCTTGTGAGGCGTCGCCGGGTATCGCCAGGCGATAGGAGGGCGAGTGGGGCGCACGCGTGGAGAGAGCAAGACCGCCACTGAAGACGTACTCGGCGTAGGGCTGCATCGGGCCAGCTTCGGGAGCTTGGGCGGCCACGGCGAACTTGGTCCCCGCAGCCTTCTGCATGGCCAGGGCGGGAAGAGTGGGCGCTGCACCCTGTACCAGGGCGATCGTGCTGGCGGCGATCAGTGAGCCGACCACCAGGGTACCCGCAATCTTTATCTCGATATTGCGCCACAGACGGCGCGCGGCGCGACGGGGCTCTGTCGTAATGCGCGAAATGAGGGCGTCCAGGTTCCGGTGTTCGTAGGGCTGTCCAGCCGCCGGGTCGAGCGCGGCCAGACGATCGTCAACGTCACTCATAGCGCTCCTTCGTCCTCTTCTTCCTTACTGTCACGAGGCCGCTCATACTTTCAATGGACTTCCGTGGTGCTCAGCAGCTCGCGAAATCGACTTTGAGCCCGCGAGAGGCGTACGGCCGCCGCGTTGGTGCTGATGGAGAAGTACACGCCAAGAGCGTGAGTATCGAGCCCATCCCAGGCGTGTAAGAGCACGATCTCGCGTTCGTCGTCGTTCAGTCCAGCGAGAGCCCCGCGCACGCTGGTGTCCGCGACGACCGAGTCCTCGGCGGACGCCGCGTTCTCGGGCGGTGTCAACGTGGCCTCGACGTTCGAGCGGCGATTCTTGGAGCGACGAGCGTTGCGCAGCACATTTCGAGCCACCCCCAGCATCCAGGGCAACTCCGCGTCGTCGGGCACGCTGTCAAGACGGCGCCACACGACGATCAAGGTCTCCTCAACTAAGTCATCGAGATCCGACGTCGTCAGGGGATAGAGGCGTCGTCGTAGATAGCTGCCGACGGCCGAGGAGTGTTCGTGGACGAGGCGCGCGAATCGATCCTCGTCTCTAGAGCCCATACCCCTCTTTGTCCGTCGGTACCTGATTCTTACCGACCGGGTTAGCTGGCGATGAGTCGCGCTTCGTCCTGCGCGGTACGCCACTGCGAAGGAGACTCGCCATCTCTCCACCACTCGGCCACGTCATCGACGCTGTCCTCCACGGGCCGTAGGTTAAGACCCTCGGACAGGGCGAGAAAGCTGTCGAGGGCGAGAAAGCTGTCGCTCGTAGGCGACCAGAGAGGGAACTTTCCGCCGACCTCACGAATGGAAGTCCGTGGCGGGGGACCGACGAGGCGAAAGGTTGATGTGGGCTTTTTTCCAGGCCCACCCCTTGTCGAAGCTACGCGACGGTGATTTAGAGGAAGCCCAGTCGCGAGAGCGGCCAGAGTCGCAAAAACGCCTTCCCAATAATGCCCGAACGAGGCACCGCGCCCCAGAATCGGCTGTCGCACGAGTTGCTCTCGTTGTCACCCATCATGAAGTAGTGATTCTTCGGCACCGTGACGTTGCCGATGGCTTTGCCGATCGGCTCGTAGTGGGTCCAAGGCTGTTTCAGGGGAGACCCGTTTACGTAAATCGTGTTGCCCCGGGACGTGAGGTGGTCACCCGGTAGGCCAATGACGCGCTTGACCAGATCGGCCACGTCATCACCGCACTGCGTGCGAACGGCGGCCGGCGCGCGAAACACTAGAATGTCGCCAATATGGATGGTGCCAAACTCCACGCTCAACTTGGACACGACGATGCGATCACCCACCTGCAAGGTGGGCTCCATCGAGCCCGAGGGAATAAAGAAAGTCTGAAAGACGTACGTGCGAATGACGAGTGAGACCACCACCGCAATGATCACCACGGCCACCCACTCGACCACCGACCGAGTTTTGGGCCTTACGCGCGGAGGATCGACCTCGGCCGGAGGCGCGTCAGCATCAGGGGCGGATTGGTCCAAGGACACTTAGCAACAGTACTGGTCGGGCCGATAGTTAAAAGTGGCGGTCACCTCGAGGACGACGCGCGTCGATCTCAAGGCAGGTCACGTCCTACAATCGCTGCGTGAATTCCGCCCAACACTGCGACTATCTGGAAGTCGAGGTTGAACGATTCGCGAACGCCTTCGAGACCACGAACGAGGGCACCGCGGTGCCGTCCTGTCCCGGCTGGAGCGTTCAGGACCTCAGTGAGCATCTCGGCACCGTTCACCGCTGGGCTGAGTATCTCGTACGCGTGGAAGCGCCAAAGAGGATCCCCGCTAAAGAGATGGGCCTGGAACTCACCCCGGTGGACGCGGCATGGATTCGTCGCGGGGGCGCGGCGCTGGTTGCGACGCTGCGCGCGAGTAATCCCGACGCAGCGATGTGGGCGTGGGGCGCCGATCAACACGCTCGCTTTTGGTCGCGTCGTCAACTCCACGAAACAATGGTGCATCGCCTCGACCTGGAACTGGCCGCCGGCGTGACGCCGTTCGTCGAACCCGCGCTGGCGAGTGACGCGGTTGATGAGTTCCTCGTGAATCTGAAAGCGGCGAGCCAATTCTCGCCGAAGGTGAAGGAGATCCAGGGGCGCTACCAAACGCTTCGCTTTGCGACGACTGACGCGAGCGGAGCGTGGACGATCGACATTGGTGACGACGGTTTTCTTCTGACGCCGGACCAGGGCACGGCTGACGCGGAGATGTCGGGCCCCGCGCGCGATCTGTTAATGGTTCTCTACCGGCGCCATGATCTCGAGGACGGGGGCGTCGCAGTGCGCGGCGACCGAAGCTTGCTCGAGTTTTGGCTAACTAACTCCGCCCTCGAGTAGCGGGTCGCCGTTAGGGCGCCAGGATTCGTTGAAAGCGTCGCGCCGCAAGGGTGATCCCCGCGATGGCCAACGCCACCAGGTAGGCGACTCGCATCAACATGATCCACTCGAACTGACCGAGCGACAGACCTCGCAGTAACGCGGCCGACTGATAGAGAGGGCTGAAAGCCACGAGGGCGCCGAGCCAGTGGGGGTAGAGCGAGATGGGAAAGAACGTCGCCGAGAACAAGAACAGCGGCAGCTGCACCAGGGCCACCGTGTCGAAGTCCTGCCACGATCGCAGGTAGGTGCACGCCGCGAGCCCGAGGCAACTAAAGGTCAGGCTGGTGAGAATCGCGGCCGGCCAGCACAGAACCACCCAGGAGCTGCCGGCGTCGCCGAGGAGCACCATGCAGATAATGAAGGACGCGGCGTAGGCGGTCGCTCGGGTGAGCGCCCACCACACTTCGCCGAGGGCCACGTCGGCCACGTCGAGGGGGGTCGAGAGCACGGCTTCGTAGGCGTGGGAGATCTTGAGGCGAAAGAACGTGTTGAAGATGGAGTCGATGACCGCACCATTCATGGCCGAGGTGGCGAGCATACCGGGCGCGACGAACGCGGCGTAACTGACGAGACGACCGTTCACTGGGAGGGGGCCGACCAAATGGTTCAGTCCGATGCCGATGCTCAGCAGATAGAAGAGCGGCTCGAAAAAGCCCGAGACGAGCATGATCCACTGCGAGCGGTACACCATGAAGTTGCGTTCAAAGACGTGCAGAGAGCGCCGCGAGCCAAATCGCGGGAGCGCGCGTAACAACATCAGTCCACTAACCGTCGTCGCAACGTTCGGCGACCCACGATCACACCAACGACGGCCATGGCGATCAAGAACGCGAGGTGACAGAGGACGGCTCCCCAGGCGCCGCGGCCGAAGGCCGCGGCTCGCGCGAGGGCCACACCGTGGTAGAGCGGGACGAGCTGCACGACGGGTCGCAAGTACCCGGGGTACGCCGTCAATGGGTAGAAAGTGGCCGAGAAGAGAAACATCGGTACGAAGGCGAAGCGATAGATGGTCATGAACGAACCATCGGATTGAACGGTGGCCGCGTAGGCGATGAGTGGCGCGGAGAAGGCCAGCGTGATGAGCACGGCAATCAGCGGCAGGGTCAACGACCACCACGACTGCAGCGCGCCGAAACAGGCAATGACGATGGTGTAGACCACGCCCGTGCCCAACGACCTCGTGGCCACCCAGGTGAGTTTTCCCAGGTAGATGTCTTCGGGTTCGAGCGGCGTCGCCGCGGCGGCGTGATAGTTGCGAATCCACTTGATCGCCGCCAAGACCGGCCAGAGTGACTCGCCTTCGCCGAGTTGCATGGCCGTCGTGGCGAGAAGGCTCGGCGCAATGAAGTGCAGGTACGTCTGGCCCTGGACGAGACCGGTGTGTTGGGTGACCAGGTGACCCACTCCGACGCCCAGCGCGGCTAAATAGAAAATGGGGAAGAAGATCGTACTGGCGACCGACCCGCGCCAGGTGTGGGCGTAGGTCGCCGCGTGATACCACCAGCTGCGCCGCCAGCGGGACCATCCCAGACGAGGATCGAGCGTGTCGGTCACGATCAGTCCACCAAGGTCCGGCCGGTCAGTCGCAAGAAGACGTCCTCTAAGGAACTGCGACGAACGAGCGCGCTCGTGGGCACGACGCCGATCGCGTGCAGCTGGCGGAGCGTGTCGTCGCCCTCATTGACGTACAGCAGGACGCGGTCGGGTAGCACTTCGACTCGCTGCGCGTACGGGGCGAGCTGAAGGTGGCGATCCTCGTGAGAGTCGGTGCCGAAGCGAAGTTCAACCACTTCGCGCGTCGAGTGTTGCACAATGAGTTCGCGCGGCGCGCCATGGGCGACGATGGTGCCGTGATCCATCACCACCAGACGATCACACAGTTGCTCGGCCTCGTCCATGTAGTGGGTGGTGATGATTTGGGTGACGCCCTCGCGCTTGAGACGGTACAGCCGTTCCCAGAGCAGGTGGCGCGCCTGGGGGTCAAGACCGGTGGTGGGCTCGTCGAGGATTAACAGCTCGGGGCGATTGATGAGCGCCCGAGCGATGGTCAGTCGACGCTTCATGCCGCCCGACAGATTCTCCACCTTGTCGTTCGCTCGCTCCGACAGTTGGGCGAACTCCAACAGTTCTGTAGCTCGTTCGCGAAGGACCTTGCGTGGCAGATCGAAGTAGCGGCCGAACATCTCCAGGTTGTGGCGCACTGACAGCTCGAGTTCCAGCGTGTCCTCTTGGGGCACTACCCCGAGGCGTCCGCGAATTTCTGGACCCTGGGTTCGAGGGTCCAGAGAGAAGATGCTGAGGGTTCCCGAACTCGGTTGCGACACGGCCGAGATCATGCGCATGGTGCTGGTTTTGCCGGCCCCGTTCGGTCCGAGAAAACCGAAGCTTTCGCCGCGCTCGATGGAAAAGGAGACCCCCTTGACGGCGCTGAACTCTCCAAAGCGTTTGACGAGGTCGTGGGCTTCGAGGACGTAGTCGCTCGCCATCTGATCAACGCTCCTTTCGTCTACGACTCTTCGAGAACAAGGCGCTCGACTCGACGCCTACTCCGATGGCGGCGGATTACCGAGCCGTAGGCCACCGACCGCGTGGAGAATCTAGGCGATGGCCCTGACGCCCCGGTTTACATTTTCGTGACCGCTTAGGCCCCCGCCGTCACGGCCCCACCTAGCGGTCCGCTAGCGCGGACCGTATCAGGTTGGTGGGCGAGGCGGGACTTGAACCCGCACATCCTTTCGAATACAGGCACCTGAAGCCTGCGCGTCTGCCAATTTCGCCACTCGCCCTGAGACCTCGCAACAATACTCGAACGGATTCTGACGCCCCCTTGCGCCCCCGAAGTTGTGATGCTGACCGGTACAGTTGTGAGTGCCATGGCACTCAAAAATGTAGAAAACCGCCTCGAGCGGCTCTTTGAACGCACGTTTTCGCGACCGTTCAAAAACACTCTGCAGCCCATCGAAATCGGTACGCGCATCGTGCGCGAGGTGGACCTCACCCGACGACTCTCGAGCCAAGGGCCCATCTCAGCCAACTCCGTACGAGTCTGGCTCGGCCCGGCCGACGCCCAGAGGTTTGAAGGATTTCAAAAGGCGTTAGTTAGCGAGCTCGAAGAGACGGTGCGCCAACACGCCCTGGCCGAGGGCTACGTCTTTGTGGGGCCCGTCAAGGTGGAGATCTTCATTGACGACGATCTCAAAGCGGGACAAATCGAGGTCAAGACGGAGTTCGTCGGCGGTGACAGCCAGCCCCGCCTGATCGCCAGTGACGGACGATCGTTTACGGTCGGCGACCTGCCGCTCATTATCGGGCGCAGCCCCGACGTGGAAGTGGTGGTAAACGACTCCAAGGTCTCGCGCCAACACGCCGAAGTGTGGCGAACCAGTGAAGGCGTGGCCATTCGCGACCTGCAGTCCACCAACGGAACGTACGTGAACGGACATCGCATCTCGGCAGTCTCCCTGTCACCACGTGACGACGTGACGATTGGCACGTTCCACTTTCGGATTGAGCTCGCTTGAGTCTTGTCGCTGCGTCGACGAACTACGCGGCGGTCATACGTCCGCTTCAAGTGTTGGTGATCGTCATCGCGGTGCTCTTCTTCCTGCGCGTCATGCGCGTAATGGCGGTGCAGTCGCGTCCGGCCGACTTCGAAAAGAAGGTTCGCCGACGTCGCGGCACGTTGGCGCTGGAGTTCATTGAACCCAACGACCGAAGCGGCGAACGCGTCGAGGTAGACACGGGGGTCACCGTCGGGCGAAGTGTCGAGTGCGACCTGAGCCTGCAAGACACCTACTTGTCGTCTCGTCACGCACGCTTCTTAAACGATGAAGGCGACCTCTCGATTGAAGACCTCGGCTCGACCAACGGTTCCTATGTCAATCAAGAGTTAGTGAAAGGCCGAGTACGCCTGGGGCGAGGCGACGTTGTCCAGGTTGGTGGCGTCCTCTTCGAGGTTGTTCGTTGACGCGTTGGCGTTTTGCCGCGGCGACCGACACGGGACTGGTGCGCCAGACCAATCAGGACGCCGTCTACGTCGACGACACGCTGGCCATCATCGCCGACGGGATGGGCGGACACGCGGCCGGTGAGGTGGCCGCGGCCATGGCCATCGAGGCGGTGCGACGCGGTTATCACGAGAACGCCAGCGTCGAAGGCCTCGTCGAGTCGATTCAGTACGCCAACCGCGAGGTCGTCGCCGACGCCCGCGAGAATCCCGAACACTTCGGAATGGGCACCACCATCATCGCAGTGGGCCTGACGGTAGATCTAGAAGGTCGGACCTCTCCGACGTTGTTGCACGTGGGCGACTCTCGGGCCTACCAACTTCGTGACGGTGCTCTTAGACAACTGAGCGACGATCACAGCGTCGCCGAGGAGTGGGTCCGCATGGGTCGGCTCACTCCCGAAGAGGCGGCGGTGCACCCACGACGCCACCAGCTCACTCGCGGCGTGGGGGTCGAAGACACGATCTCGATCGACGTCTCCTCGATTGTCGCGGCGTCGGGCGACCGACTTCTCCTCTGCAGTGACGGACTCTCGAACGAACTCGACCAGGACACCTTGGCTCGCATCGCCAGCGCGCCGAACGGACTGGAGATGGCCGTCGAGCAACTGGTGGCCGCGGCCCGCGCGTCCGGGGGGCGCGACAACATTTCCGTGATACTCCTGGAATTTGACGAGGTGAAGGTGGCGTCGTCACCCGTTCGACGAACGATGAGTACGGCGCCTCCGCCCGTCGAGAGACCCACCAAGACGGCCCGTGTTCGACGGCGACGAGTGCCGACCTGGCGCGCGTGGGCCTTTCTGGTCCTCTTTCTGGCTGTCGTCGCGGGTGGGGTGGCGATCGTTCGTTGGTACGCCTACTCGACCTACTACCTCGGAGAGGACGGCAACACCATCGCGGTGTACGAGGGTCAGCCGAACGGCGTCCTCTGGTTCAAGCCAAAGATCGTAAAGGACACGACTATCTTGATCAAGCAACTTCAGCCCGACGGTCGAGCGGAGGTGGGGGCCACGATTAGCGAGCCCAATCTCACCGAGGCGTTAACCGAGGCGACGTATCTGCACCACCTCTGGCGAATGGGTCAGACAACGACGACGACAACTACGACCCCGAGGTCAACGACCACGACGACCAGATCAACCACAGCGAGCACGACCACCACCAAGGCCTCGGGTTAGTCGTGAGAAATCCAGCCGTCCCCTCAAGACCCAAAGCGTAGGCTTGTCGCAGC
Organism: Acidimicrobiaceae bacterium; assembly: GCA_025463285.1. Lineage (GTDB taxonomy): Bacteria > Actinomycetota > Acidimicrobiia > Acidimicrobiales > RAAP-2 > RAAP-2. Next base: position 51,388 of record JAOBWI010000089.1, read on the forward strand.
ATGGAACCCGTCGACGACCCCCGCCTGTACTCAAATCGCTACCAGGTAACACATCTCATTGCTCGGGGGGGCATGGCGATGGTCTATCGGGCCCAAGATACGCTGCTCAACCGCGCCGTGGCACTCAAGATTCTCTACCCAGAACTAAGCGCCGATCCACTGTTTGTGGAGAGGTTTCGCCGCGAAGCGCAAGCGGCGGCCAATCTGTCACATCCCAATATCGTGCCGGTTTTTGACTGGGGTGAGGATAGTGGTACCTACTTCATCGTGATGGAGCTGGTCGAGGGTACATCGCTCGCCGAGATGTTGCGCGGCGGCGTCACGATCTCACCGGCCCGCTCGGCGCAGATTGTGGCGCAAGTAGCCGCCGCGCTCGGGTACGCGCATCGCAGTGGCGTGGTGCACCGCGACGTCAAGCCGGGCAACATTCTCATTACGCGAGACGGTCAGGTGAAGGTCACCGACTTTGGTATCGCCCAAGCCGTGTCGAGCGAAGATCATCTGGCTGAAGTCGGGTCGGTGATGGGCACGGCGACGTACTTCTCTCCCGAGCAGGCGAGTGGCGAAGCCGTCGACGGCAGAAGCGACGTCTACGCACTGGGTGTCGTGCTCTACGAGATGCTCGTCGGACGCCCGCCCTTCGTCGGCGACACGCCGGTCGATGTCTCGAGCCAGCACGTCAACGCAGCCGTTCCCGTCATGACCAAGTTCTCAGACTCCGTTCCCAAGGACCTCGAAGCCATCGTCATGGAGTCCCTACGTAAATCTCCTGATCAACGATACCAAACTGCCGACGAACTGCGGGCCGACCTGATTCGTTTCAGCGAGGGCCAGCCGGTCCAGGCCGCCCAACGCGACGTGGCATTCTTCGGCGCCGACGCGACACGCGCGGTAGCGGCGGTGCCGGGAGAAAAGACGCGTTCGGTGCCCATCATGTCGGGTCCGCGCACGGATGTGCGCCGTCGACGCACCAACTACGCGTCCCCGATCGCCATGGTGGTCCTTGTGGTGTTGTTGCTCGGAGGTGCTATCGGTGCTTATGAGTACGTCCAACACAACAAGACGACCATTACGAGCATGCCGGACCTGGTGGGCGAGAAAGCCTCGACGGCCACTAAGACTCTGAAGGCCGACGGATTCACTGTCATCACCTCGTACGTGAAGTCCCACGACGCCAAGTACCGGGTGGTGGCAACGCAGCCCAAAGCGAACGCGCACGTCGTGAAGAGCGAAACCATCACGCTGGAACTGAGCCAGGGCATTACTACGACGCCGGTCCTTGTGAAGGACTACATCGGAATGTCGCTCGCCAACGCAGAGAGCGGGTTGACGGCGCAGAAACTGGGTTTCAAGCCGCTCTACGTGGAGACTGCTCCCTCGGGTAATCCCGTTCCTGATCAAGTGCTGAGTCAGTCGCCGCCTGCCGGGACGAATGTTCAGTCGGGCAACGTGGTGGTACTGACAGTATTGGCTCCCGGTGCCAAGTACCAACTCACCGACGTCGATGGAGAGTCTCAAGTGGGGGCGACCTCCGCTCTCACGGCACAAGGATTAGCGGTGAATCCAGCCATTGGTTCCGCCTGTTCGAATACGGTGCACTCGGGCCTCGTCTTGTCGACCGTGCCGGTGGCGGGATCGATGGTGACGCAGGGGTCGAGCGTAAAGCTCATCGTCTCGAACGGCCCTTGCCAAGTTGTTGTGCCGAACGTGATGGGCTTTACCGAGGCCGCCGCGTCGGCTGCAGTGTCGGCGCCCAATGTGGGCCTCCAACCCTCGTACTCCGTCAACCCCGCTGACCCCTGCACGGGATCACAGCCGGTCGTTGACGCGCAGAGCGACCTGCCCGGCTCTTCGGCGACGTACGGTTCGACCATTGACCTCTCGCTGTGTATGGAGACCACGCCCTCGTGAGCGAACCGAATAGCATCGACACCTATGGCAAGACCGCCGGCCAAGCAGAACTCCAAGAAGTCAACCGGCCGGTACGTCAACGCGGAAACGCGCGGGCGGGTCACCAAACGCCCTCCGGCGAGTGCCGATCGCAGTCCTCACTGGTACGGCTGGCTCTTGGTGGACCTCCTGCTCTTCGGGATGATTGTCATTGTTTTGAACTACTTACAGGTTCTGCCCGGGTCGGCCTCGGCGTGGTATCTGGCGCTCGGCCTGGTCGCGATGTTCAGCGGCTTTTACTTAGCCACCCGCTACCGGTAGCGAACGTCCGACTGGGTTAACCCAGGCGTTCGATGATCGTGGCGTCCGCTACCTTCGCACGTCGTCAGTAGCCCGTAGCGGCCGCCCGTGCGTTCAAGTTCGTTGAGCAACGTGGCGCAGAGTTTGGTGCCCGAAGCACCGAGGGGGACCGAGCGCGATCGCACCGCCGTTCACGTTGACTTTGTCCATGTCGACCTTGCCGGATATCACGCCTTGGGGCGGCGAAGTGAAGTGCCTTCATTCGGGGTGAGTAAAGCCCGTCGCGCGAATCCTAAGGTCGCGCTCGCAGTATCGTCACGGGCGTGGACGCGACACCCAAGGACATGGACCGGTGGCTCGGTGACGGCGGAATGGCGCTAATTGGCGCTATCGGGGGAGCCTTCGAGGCCTACGGCGTGGACGGCGAAGACCTCGGCTGGGTGAGTGGGTCCTTTGTACCGAGTGATCTGGCGTGCGATCCCCACGGCGCGGTGCAAGCCGGCGTGCACGCTTTGTTGCTGGACGCTTCGATGAACTTCGCCATCAACACGGCGTTGCGAGGCAGTGATCGAACGCAGGGCGCCATTGAAATGTCCACCGAACTGCTTCGTCCCGCACTCCGGGGGGAGTCGTACGTCCTGCGAGGGGAGGTCGTTCGTCTGACCCGCCAGATCGGTTTCGGTGAAGCGAACGTCACCAACGAGGCGGGTAAGTTGGTGAGCCGATCGACCGCGACCTTCCTCCTAGAGAGAGACGAAAAGAAGTAAACCGCAGCCACTCATCCGAATCCCTCGTGGCGAACGTTTCTGCCGAATGCATGCACGTATCGAGCTTTTGCGCGCGAGGATCCTTTTCTTCGGTCGGTCATGGCTCAGCGGCGTGTGCCGGCGCGGCCAATTCGTCTGTACGCTCGTCCCACCAGTCCGGGGGCACGATGCGTAGCGCAATCGTCCAGGTTTCATCTTCGAGGCGAATCGCAATGCGAGTCATCGATAGAAGGTTGTCGACGAACCAGTCGTCGCGGTGGCTGCCCCCGGGCGACCGAAATCGGCTCCCCCTTCGTCTGCCAAAGGCTAGGAAGTACCACAGTCCGTGGATGCGTCCGATCATTTCGATGTGACGATCAAAAAGTTCAGAGAAACTGGCGGAGCCAGTCAAGACGGGCCCCCATCGACTGACGAGCTGGCGGGAGGTACCAAGGGTTTGTTCGAGCGATTCTCGGAGTTCGTCTCGCCGGAGCGGGTCACTCAAAATCGCATCAATCTTGCGCATCAATATCGGCGCCCGTGCCGGCGAATCGAGGACCTCTATGACTTGGGAGGGGTCAGCCGTATCGTCGAGTCTGCTATTTCCTTCATGGACGACGCTGAGCAGCACGCCCCACGCACCGCGTGCGGCCTCGGCTAACTCCATGAGCGAGTACTGAGCGAGCAATTTCCATTTGCGTTCAGACCGCCGATTGAGGACGACATCGATCATCGTGACTGACACCAACACAGCGGCAAGCGAGGTGAGGATCGCCGTGGTGACAGGATGGCCGAGCCAGAACTGATGCGCGTAGAAGTCTGAGGAAATCAATACAACTATCAATCCAACTGCACCGAGAGCGGCAATGGGCGCGCGTCGTCGCACCTTCGGCGGCAATTCAGTCCTGCCCTTCTCTCTCTTATTGTTCAAGGACTTGCCGAATCACGCGCACTACCATGTCTCGCCGGTCGGCCCGATCCGATGGGAAGAGCGCAGCGAGCTCGGGTATCTGGGTGTGCCACATCAGAGCCGTTGAGCGAGCGATAGAGAGAAGGGCAACAGCCGGGTACGTCTTAGATACCCTTCCCTCCTGCTGGGCGACGGCGATTCGTCCGACTTTGTCCTCGTTCGAGTCCAGGATCACTTCGAGCGGCGGTTCCGTTGTCCGTTCGACCTGGTACCAAAGAACCAGGCGCAGTGTCTCGGGAGCGTCTTCGAACTTGTCGAACATTCTTCCGCCGTACTCGGCCAAGTCATACTCATCAAAGTGCACCGAAGCGTGGAAATCTCGGATGCGGTCCTCAAAAGCCGCAGCGAACAAGGCGTCTTTACTGCCGAAGTAGGCGTAGATGGCCTGTTTGTTGGCTTTGGCCGCAGATGCGATCCGATCTACCCGTGCGCCAGCGATGCCATAGGCGCTGAATTCCGCGATTGCGGCTTCCACCAGTCGCCGCTTCGTATCCTGGGAGCCCCATGCCATGGTCCGAATATTACAACCAACTGGTTGGATTGACAAGGAGCCCTCCCGCAAATAGAATTTTAACTATAATCCAACTAGATGGTTTGAAAGTGGAGGTTTTCATATGCAGTGGTCCGAGCAGCCGACAGCCCCAGCCACGGATGGAACAGCGATCCTGCCGGGCGTACACCGAAAGAACGCGGGCCAGTCGTGAAGAAAGCAAGCAAGGTATGGCTGATTACGGGGTCGTCACGTGGATTCGGGGCTGAACTGGTGACCGCCGTTCTGGAGAGCGGCGACGCGGTCCTTGCCACGGCCCGCCATCCGGAGGACATCAAGCAGCCGTCGGACGAGCACCGTGAGCGGTTCCGCTCGGCGCCGCTCGACGTGACCGATGCCGGTGCTGCGGAAGCCGCCGTTGCACTAGCCCAAGCTCATCTCGGCGGCCTCGATGTCGTAGTCAACAACGCCGGCTATGCCAACAGCGCCTCGATCGAGGAAATGGATCCGAAGGATTTCAGGGCCCAAATTGAAGCCAATCTGTTCGGGGTAGTGAACGTCACCCGCGCCGCCCTTCCCGTACTCAGAGCCCAGAGATCGGGGACGTTCGTCCAGTTCTCTTCTATCGGTGGTCGCGTGGGCGGCACTCCCGGAATGGGTGCTTATCAGACTGCGAAGTTCGCGGTGGAGGGTTTTTCCGAGGTGCTGTCCAATGAGGTGAAGCCGTTCGGTATCCATGTCATCATCGTCGAGCCGGGTGGTTTCCGGACAGACTGGCAGGGCTCGTCAATGCAACTCCACCCCGCGGGACCTGACTATGACCAGACCGTCGGCGAGTTCAACCGGATGCGCGAAAAGACGAACGGAACCCAGCCCGGCGATCCCGTCCGGGGTGCACGTGTCATAGTCAACGTTGTGCGCGCAGTTAAGCCGCCTCGTCGACTCCTCCTCGGTGCCCAAGCCGTCGTCATGGCTAGAGAAGCTGCTGCGGCTCGGGCGATCGAGCTGGAGGAGTGGGCGGATTTCAGCAGGGCTGCTGATTTTCCCTCCGAGCAACAACTGATTGACTCTTAAACCCCCTAGCGGGGCTTCCTTGCTGGTCGCCGCGTCGACGCCGGTCACGAGTTGCTTGCGTTGGTCACGAGAGTCTTGAGTCCTTTGATTCCAGTGGCGTAAGCGCTCCACTGGTTCTGTGAAGACGCTCCGCTGGAGACCGAGAAGTTCATGGCTGTCTCGAGGGGAGCGTTGACTCGTTGCGTTCTCGGACGTGTCAATTGTCTGAACGATTGTCCGAATGGCTCGAGGGTATTGTCCAAATCCCCCGTCCTGGTGAGGCATTCGGGTAATTCCGTTTCCTCAATCAGAACAAGGTCTTTGCAGTGAAATTCTCAGAGCAGTTTTCTTGGATTCACGAGCGTCGAAGATTTTGCTCACCGCAAACGGTTATGAACGTCACCGGCTTTCTATGTCTGACGAGTTGGAACGGAGGAGCCGATCGTGATCGTTCAAAGGTCGCCTTCAAAGGCACGCTTCCACCACTTGGTCCGAATGGGCTCTCTTGTCGGGAGTCCTTAATTTGAGTGCAATTGAAGCCCAGTTACCAATCGAGAAGGTCAACTGGCGTGGCGATCTCCCGCTTCAAGGGTTGTTGGTGTCGTCAAATCGCTCATGAAGTTGGCGCAGCGCCCTTGGCGCAATTTTCTCGGTCGGGTAGTACTTGTCGAACACAGCTTCAGCTTCCTCTAACGACCCGATGTGACACTCGACCAGCAACAGATCGATGTCCGCCGCGTCGCGAAGCCCACGCCCCGCCAAGAGCTTCATGGCTAGCAAGAGGAGCGGTTGGGCCACTTGGACGGAGACGTCACCGCGGGTGCACCGGATCTCCCAATCGTCCTCCCCGTCATAGTGACTGGCCCACATTTTCGCCGCATCGTTGAGCCAGGACTCCGGCCAGCGCTTCGCCTCACTCACACGTCGAACCGAAGCTTGAATTTCCGTGGATGAATGGAGAACGTCGACGTCATTGGTTAGAGCCTCGCGCTCGACGTGCAGCATGATTGCGGCCCCACCAACAACGTAGATAACCGATCGGACACCAGAGATGACGAGATCATCGACGAGCAAGAAGGCCTTCCTCGATCTCTGCTTTCGTGAACAGCACGTCAGACGCTCGCTAGCTCGGATTCGGCGAGCAAGACGCCGTGTAGCTGAAAGACGGACGGCACCTCGGAAATGTAGGTGTATGGGGATACAGCCCACGGTTCAGATAGGACGCGTGAGTTCTCGCGAACCCACCCAGGAAGCGGAAGCTCATTCTTTGACAAGTGGTAGTCCACTATCGCGGCGATGGCGGCGTCAAAGCGCACGTCACCGCAAAGCGGCGGGGCTGCTACGCAGAGGGCGACCTTAAGTGGTCCATCGACAGCTTCGAGATCGTCACTGAGACCGATGAGGGCGCGGAAGGCAACTCCCGCACTGTGCCGCTTGGATCTGAGCTCTTCGTAAATGTAGTCAGCCCAGCTAGCGGCGGAGGATCGTACGGTTGGCAGGAGGAAGAGACGATAGCCAGCTGCACCAGCTAGCCGATCGAGTGACGATGCCCGCGTGTCATGTGCAGAGCTCTCAATGGCCGCGAGTGCTGGCTGTGCGATTCCGGCCTTTGCGGCAAGGGCTCGCTGGGTAAGGCCTCCGCCTCTCCGTGCTTCTCGTACTAGTTGTGCAGTCGTCATATCTGTGCCCCTTGATCAAGTTGATAATACTTTTACTATCATAGTCCGAGCACAAGGCTCCAGTGCACAGAGTTTGAATCCACAATGGGTTGTATCGCCTGGATCAGGGACTACGAAGCCACCGACGGTTACCGCACCGAGAGCTAGCGGACCGTATCGGGTCGATGCGAACGTCGACTTAGGAGGCGTGGCAGGTTGGTGTCGTGATCTGGCTAATGGCGTCAAAGTGCGCCATCTACGTCAGATTCCCGGTCAAGGTCTACTGTCGGATTTCCGGGACCCACCGAGTGGCTTTGCGCGAAAGTGTCAGACATGGAGTGGCCTGATGCGATCGTTGGGGGTGGAGCAACGATTGCTGGGGCTGCCTTTGGGGCGTACGTGGCCAGAGGAGACACCTGATGAAGCAGGATGACGGCAATTAGAAGCTCATTTTTGGTTCTCCTCGAGTTGGTGTGGGTGATTTCTGCTCATCGGGTGGCCGTGGTTGTGGGCAACTCGATCGTGAGCTCCCCGCAGCAGAGTTAGATCATGGCGATGATTGCCTCGGCCGAGTGGTGGCCCTAACCACGATGGTTGATGAGGCGGATCTTGGAGGAATCCGAAAACTGGATAGGTCACGCAGATGCGCCCCTGCATTTGTCCGAACATTTGTCCGAATGGTTTGAGCCTATTTGCCCAAATCCCCCCGTGGTGGGGCTAGTAAGAATCGAACTTACGACCTCGTCATTATCAGTGACGCGCTCTAACCGACTGAGCTATAGCCCCGCTGGGGTACCAATCTACCCCATCGACTATGGCGCCCTAAGCGGCGGGCGGGTGCCAGATTTCCTGAAAGTCGGTGGGCGACGACTCAGCCGAGTGGTCGATGATGGAGCGGGCAGACTTGTGGCGTGATCGACCCACGCTTTATCTATCTGGCCGTCGTGCTCGCTGCGATTGGGGGCTGGTCGTACGTACGCGACACGTGGCGTGGCGTCACCTCGCCGAATCGGGTCACGTGGTCGTTGTGGGGTCTTGAGGGCGTACTCGCTTTCGGCGTCGAGGTGCAACAACACGTCGGTCTCGCGTCGCTGATGACCCTGATGCTCGGACTGGTTCCCCTGGCGGTCGTAGCGGTCTCGTTCAAGAATCCTCACAGTGTGTGGCGGCTCGGTCCTTTTGACATCGTGTGTGGCGTTATCTCGCTGGCCGGCCTCGCGTTTTGGGCCTTCGTCAACGAGCCCACCGTCGCGTTAGTGTCATTCGTCTGCGCCGATCAAGTGGCGGGACTTCCTACGATTCGTAAGTCGTGGCTGGCGCCCTCCACGGAGTCGCCACGCGTTTTCATCATGGGCTGTTGTAACTGCACCATCACGCTTCTCACCCTAAAGGTCTTTAACACCGCCGGCGCCCTCTTTCCGGGCTGCGTCATCGTCACGGACGCTCTCATGTCGCTACTCATTGTGGGGCGTCTCGGACCCCGCTTTCGCCGCGAGTTCGAAGTAGCGAAAAAAGTGGCGGCGTAGCACTGAGCTTTCGTTGGACGTGAGGCTGGGAGAGGGTTACGTTTTGGACGTGGCTGCGATACTGCCCTTCCACTTGCATCCGGTGTTGCTGGTCGTGGTCCTGGCCGCGGGTGCCACGCATCACGTGTTTGTTCCCTCGGCGCGCCAACGACGCCTCGCTCGCTACGGACTACTCGCGCTCTTAGTCGTCACGATGTGGCCCATCGGCGACATCGCGGCCTCGGTCTCTTTAAGCGTGGCGACGATGCAACGTCTGGTCATCATGCTCCTCGTGGCGCCCTTTCTCCTCCTCAGTATGCCCACCGATCTTCTGGGCCGACTCACTCGGCCGGCACCCGCCGATTTTTTCATTCGGCGACTTGCGGAGCCGGGCGTGGCGCTGGTCATCGTGACCGTGGTCGGGACGTTGACGTTGGCCTCACCGGTCGTGGACTGGGGAGCGCGCTCCAGCGTCGGGCGAGGACTCATTATTCTGACGGTCCTCCTGGTGGGGTTCTTACTGTGGATTCCGGCGTTAGCTGTTCTTCCCGGGACGCATCACCTCTCGCCAGCCGCGCGTGCGGGTTACATTTTCGCGTCGGCGCTCGTCGTGACGAGCCTCTCCTTTGTATGGATTTTTTCCCAACACCCGCTCTATCCCGCGTTGCATCACCAAGAGGCGCTGTTGCATCTCTCGCCGCTCTTCGATCAACAGCTGGCGGGATTCATCGCCAAGTTGGGCTGTTACATCCCCATGTGGTGGGTGGCCTTCGTCATCTTCTTTCACGCGGAAGACAAGGGCACGCCCATCGAAGAGACGCCGCTTCACTGGGCTGACGTGGAGCGCGAGTTGCTTCGCATCGATCGCCAGCGGGCGCGAACGCTGCGTAACCACCGACCCACCTAGGTGGCTCTTTGGTAGAATTGCCCTTCACGGGGACGTAGCTCAGTTGGTAGAGCGCGGGCTTTGCAAGCCTGAGGTCGTGGGTTCGATCCCCATCGTCTCCACGATTTTCGTGGGTCTTCCGTTTTTAGCGGGGTCTGACCCATCTGCTTTGTCTTTGCGGACATCCACTTCTTAAGCACAGAGGCGCTTCAGTCTTGTTCTGTGAAAAAGAAGATAATCCACGCCTCTGTGTTCGTCGATCCTAATGAGATCGTTCGCCACCTCGTCGGACTCAAAGATGTCCGTGTCCTCTCCTACGCCCGACGAGGACCGGTGGGCGAGCTCACCGTCGAACAGGTGGTGGACGCCCCGACCTGTCCTCGCTGTCACCAGCGCGTTCGGGTGAAAGAACGCCCGATCGTCGACTACACCGACCTGCCCTTTGGTGGCGTGCCCATGACACTGCGCTGGAAGAAGCACCGACTGATCTGCGTGAATAAGGCCTGTTCGATGGGGTCCTTCACCTTGGGCGATCACCGCCTGGCGGCCGCGGGCGTCATGCTCACGACACGAGCGGCCAAGTGGGTCGTGAAGGAGATCGCCTCGGGCCAGAACGTCTCGCACTTAGCTCGCGAGCTGCGCTGTTCGTGGGACAGTGTCAACACCGCCACCCGCCTCTACGGCGCGGCGCTGCTGGTGGCTGACACCAAGCGACTCAAAGAGACGACGGCGATTGGCCTCGACGAGACCCTCTTCGTTCGAGAGGGTCCCTATAAGAAGAAGTCGTGGTCCACGACGGTCTGTGATGTCGTGAACCACCAGTTGATCGATGTCATCGCGACCAGGGAGTTCACCGAGGTGGCGGGCTGGCTGCGACAACAGCCCCACCACGTGAAGGACCGCCTGGACTACGGCTGTCTCGATATGTCACGCACCTACTCGGCCGTCTTTCGCGTGGTGACTCCCAAGGCCACCCAAGTCATCGACCGCTTCCACGTGATGCGTCACGCCATCGCGGCCGTGGACGGTGTGCGTCGACGAGTTCAACAACATCAACAGGGACATCGCGGACGCAGCGGTGATCCGCTCTACAAGGCTCGCAAGCTCTTGGTGATCAAGGAGACGAAGAACGACCCCGGCCTGCAAGCTCGACTCGAGGGACTCCTGGCCCTAGGAGATCCCGACGGTGAGGTCGCCTTCGCCTACGGCGTCAAAGAAGCCGTCGCTCGTTTCTACTTAACCGAGACCATTGAAGAGGCCGAAGATCTCCTGCGCGACATCATCGACTACGGCTCGAAGAAGTCCGCACCCATGGAAGTTCGTCGGCTCGCGCGCACGCTGCGCAACTGGTTCGACGGCATCCTCGCCTGGCACGAGGCCCGTGTTTCTAACGGTCCCACCGAAGGCATGAACAACCTCTTGAAACGGGTCAAGCGAGTCGCTTTTGGCTTTACCAACTTCGAGAACTTCCGAATCAGAGCCCTGCTCTATGCCGGCAAGCCGAACCTCAGACTCTTCGATTCAATCGTGGTGAAGTGACAGGCCACCCCGCTACTACCGGAAGGGCCCCCAAGGTTGCAAACCTGTGGTGTCGGAGACGGGACTTGAACCCACACGCCCCTAAGGGCACCAGCCCCTCAAGCTGGCGCGTCTGCCTATTCCGCCACTCCGACGCGGCCTCCACTCTAGTCGCAACATAGAAAATGCTCCGTCGCTCAGCTCGGTATCGTCGAAGGCGTCATCGACCACGCTGGTACCTGGTCGACGAAACTCGACAGTGTGGAGCTACTTTGCAGGGGAGCTAGTTCACTCGCCCACACCACGAGTGAAGGTGCGGTAAAAAGTGGTCGCACCCAGTAGTCGCTCATGACGAGTTGATCGAGCTTCAACCACGTGGTGGAGGCGGTCACCGGATTAAAGATTGTTGACGCTTCCTCAAAGAGTGTCGTCGCCTCAGGGATCCGCACGCCGCTGGGATACGAATCGGGATACGCGGGTCCAGCCCAGGAACGCGCGGCGTACGCCGGGGTGGTGGTCGTGGGTCGTGCGAGGAGCGCCACGTCGGCAATACCGGCCGCGGCGGCGCGGGCCGCGGCCGCTTCGCTCGGTTCGACTGCGACTCGCGACTTCACTCCGATGCTGGCCCAGTCGCTCGTGACCACCTGGGCCACCGACTCGTCCAAGTCACTCGGCCCGATCGCGAGACGAACGAGCAGCGCAGCGCCGGCGTGACTGAACCAACCCTTGGCCGATCTCACGTAACCGTTCTGTTTCAATGTGGTGGCCGCACAACTCGGGCAATCAGCGAAGCCCCCGGGCGCGGGCGTCGTAGTGGTGGTGGATTGTCCGACCGGGTTCGTGCCGCCGCGACCCGGGTACTGATTCTGTCCCTGGGAGAAGATGGCCGACGCGGCGACGGACGGAGAGAAGGTCACCGCGCCAAACTCCTTGTCGATCAGCGTCTGACGTTCAACAGACCAGCTCAGGGCTTGTCGCATGAAGAGTTGAGAGCCGAGCGCGGAGTGCGGCGAGAAGGTCAGCTCTTCAATGTTGCTCGATGTCCCGATGCGCGTGTTCAGCGTCGGATGATTACTCAGCGCGACGAGGGCGGAGGGACTGACGGCCAACGTGTAGTTAGCGTACGCTTCGCTCGCGCGCGAGGGATACTTCTGGGTGTCGGTCACCACGATGCGACCAAAGCGATTGGGGTCGTTCGTCCAGGCGGGGTTCATCACCAACACCACCCGGTTGGCCGTGGCGCTCACGACTTCGTAGGGTCCGAGCGAGGCGCGCTTTTTGAGGTTGGCGATCGAACAGGTCAACGGCGACGTGGGCTCGTTCATGTCACGAAAGAGGAGATCCCAGTCCGCGTAAGGTTTGGCGAAGACCGCCGTCACACTGAGGTGGTTGGTCGACAGGGTGAGCGATTGGATGGCGCGATAGCCGTCGCTGGTGACACTCGCCAGAGTCTTGGCCCGCTGCCACCACCTCACCAGGTCCACACCAGTGAAGGGCGTGTCGTCGCTCCAGAACTCGTTCGCGCCGATGGTGTAGCGAACCGTCTCGGGCGAGAGCGACGTTAACTCGGCTGACGAGATGGCCTCTCCCTCACCCACCAGCGTGCCGTTGGCGTTGGTCACGAAGGCCGACGGCTGCGTCAGGTCCAACAAAGCGTCGGTGGTGGGCGTGGCGTGAGCGCTGAGGAAAGAACATCCGTTAAAGGGACCCGGCAGCGACAGGTTCAAGGTGACGTCGTTCTCGTTGACACTCGACGAGGGAAGCGCTCCCGAAATACTCACGGGCACGGCGAGCGCGGCCAGCGCCGTCAAAGCCAGTACCCGCATCGGCGCGCGCCCACGTCGACGCGAAGACATCCCCGTTACTGCAGGCGTAGGTCGAGGGCCAGTGTCGCGAAGGTAAACACGAGCGCCGTGGCGACCGTAATTCGATCAAGGTTGCGTTCCACCACGGTGGAGCCCGTGGCCGCGGCCCCGAGGGAGCCGCCCATCAAGTCGGAGATTCCACCTCCGCGACCGGAGTGCAAGAGGACGAGAAAGACCAGTGCCACGGCCGAAACCGCCTCAATTGCAATGATTGCCCAGGTGAGCATTGGATCCTCCGATTAGCGCTTTAGAGCGTAGCAGTCGTCACAGGCCCGCAAGATCGCATAGAACGACTCCGCCTTCAGTGACGCACCACCCACCAAGAAACCATCGACGCCGCTCTCGCCCACCAACGTCGCGGCGTTGGTGGGAGTGACCGAACCCCCGTAGAGCACCTGGGGGGCGCTAGAGACGAGGGAGGTGAGAACTCGACGGATGAAGTCGGTCATCTCCTTCACCTGTTCGGATGACGCGTTGACCCCGGTGCCGATGGCCCAGAGCGGCTCGTAGGCCACGGTCACCAGCGGGTGCAGACTCGCATCGAGACCTTCAAGGGCGCTGCGCAGTTGCGACTCGACCCACGCTTCGTGCTGGTCGGCGTCGCGCACGGCCAGCGTCTCGCCCACACAGAGCACCGCGCGCAGTCCGGCCCGCAGCACGCTCTGGCTCGTCGCGCGCACGATCTCGTCGGTCATGTGATAATGAGTGCGTCGTTCCGAGTGCCCGACGATCACCCAGGTCACGTTGAGTCGCGAGAGCATCGACGTGCTGATCTCTCCGGTGTGCGCCCCGTTCTCGTTGGCGTTAACGTGCTGGGCGCCGAGGGCCACGGCGAGTCGTTCGGCGTCAAGGATCGAGCTCACGGTGCGCAAGTCCACGAACGGTGGCGCCACCACCGCCTCGACGTGTTCGAGGGGATGACTCTTTAGTAGGACGCCCAGTTGTTGGACGAGGTGCAGGCCTTCGACGAAGTCCAAGTTCATCTTCCAGTTGCCAATGACGAGCGGTCGAGTACTCATCTAGTTCCAGGGACTCTCGCGAAGGGCCCGCAGCCCGGGCAGGTCGCCCAGTTCTACGAGTTCCAAAGAGGCTCCTCCACCGGTCGAGACGAAGCTGACGTCATCGCTCAGCCCGTAGGAGTCCAGAGCGGCGACGCTGTCGCCTCCGCCCACCACGCTCACGGCCGAGGACGCGGCGATGGACCGGGCGATGGCTTCGGTGCCGTCACCAAAGCGGGGGTCTTCAAAAGCGCCCATCGGGCCGTTCCAGAGAATCGTGCGCGCGCTGGCCAGCGCCGCGGTGAAGATCTCCACCGTGGTGGGGCCGATGTCCAGTCCCATGAAGTCATCGGGAATATTCTCGTCAAAGTTCACCACGGCGTCGACGCCACCGTCCGGGCCGAAGGGAGCAGACGTCGCCAGTCCGCGCGCGTCGACCGGAATCAGGACGTTGCCGCCTTCTAAGAGTTCCGCGCAGGCGTCGACGTACGAGCGATCAAAGAGCGATCCCCCCACCAAGCGACCCTCGGCGGCGGCGAAGGTGTAGGCCATGCCGCCCCCCACGATGACGATATCGGCCTTCTCCGCGAGGACTTTCATGAGGGCTAGTTTGTCTTTCACCTTGGCGCCTCCGGTCACGGCCACGAAGGGACGTTCCGGCGCGTCCAGGAGAGCGAGCAACGTTCTCACTTCGCGCTGCAGATTAGGACCACCCGCGCTCGGTAGCAACGTGGGGGGCACCATGATCGACGCGTGAGCTCGATGCGACGCGCCAAAGGCCTCGTTGACGTAGAAGTCGAAGCCTTCCACCAACGACGCGCCAAAGTTCGGGTCGTTGGCCACCTCACCGGGGTGAAAGCGCAGATTCTCCAACAACTCAACCGACGAACCGAGTTGCGCCAGGCAGCGTCGCAGGGGGTCGACCGAGAAACGCTGGTCGACTCGCCCGTCCGGGCGACCAAAGTGCGTGCACGCCACGACCGTGGCGCCGCGTTCTTGTAGTCGTTCAAAGAGTGGCAGCGCTGAACGCAGTCGAAAGTCGTCGGTGACGCTCAACACACCGCCGACGTCGGCCACCGGCGCGTTGAAGTCCACGCGCACCAGTACCCGTTTGCCGTGAAGATCCCCCCAGCGTTCGATGGACGGTACGACGTTCGACACCCCGTTAGCGACTGACGTGACGCGCGAGGTCAACCAGACGGCTCGAGTAGCCCCACTCGTTGTCGTACCAGCCGAACACCTTCACCAGCGACTTCGCCTCGTCCACGGGCTGCACCATGGTGAGAAGCGAGTCGAAGGTGCACGACGCCGGGCTGCCCACAATGTCCGACGAGACAATGGGTTCGTCGGTGTAGACCAGGTAGCCCTGTAGCGGTCCGCTCTCTGCCGCCGCCCGATAGGCCGCGTTGACCTCTTCCACGCTGGTCGAGCGCACCAGTGCGGTGAAGTCGGTGATACTGCCGACCGGCACGGGAACGCGTAAGGAGGTCCCGTCGAGTCGGCCCTTCATCGAGGCGAGCACCAGGCTGGTGGCCCGCGCCGCGCCGGTTGAGGTCGGCACCACGTTGATCGCCGCGGCCCGAGCTCGTCGCATGTCGCCGTGGGCCAGGTCGAGCAGGTTCTGATCGTTGGTGTAGGCGTGCACCGTCGTCATGAGACCGGCGTCGACGCCAAAGGCGTCGTCCAGCACCTTCACCATGGGAACGAAGCAGTTGGTCGTGCACGAGGCGTTGGAGATAACGCGATCCGTACTCGGGTCGAAGTCGTTCTCGTTCACGCCCATCACAAACGTCGCGTCGGCGTCGCCGGAGGGCGCAGAAATAATGACCAACTTGGCCCCGGCGGCCAGATGAGCTCCGGCGGCCTCGCGCGAGGTGAAGATCCCCGTCGACTCGATGACCACGTCAATGTCGAGCTCGCCCCAGGGCAGATCGGCCGGGTTGCGCTCGGCGTACACCTTGATGACGCGATCGCCCACGTGTAACGCGTTCTCGCCCACGCTGACCGCGAGATCGAGCGTGCCCTGGGTGGAGTCGTACTTGAGGAGGTGGGCGTTCGTGGGCGTGGGCACGAGGTCGTTGACGGCCACGATCTCCACGTCACCGTACCCGAGGGCGGCTCGAAGAAAACCCCGCCCGATACGTCCAAAACCATTAATCGCAACCCGTGTGGCCACTGGTGTCCCCTCTTCTCGCCGACTGTCTATCTTGGCACCTCGCCCAGCACGGCCCCGGCCAATTTTTGCACATCGTGCACCAGGCCCCGGGGGTCCGAGAGATCGCGCACCCGGGTCTCGACCGTGCAGGAATCCTCGGCGTAGCTGGAGCGCTCATCGACCAGCACCAGATCAACGTTCACACCGTGACGACGTAGCGCGTCGACGTGGTCGTCCAGTCGAAACCCCTCGGTCTCGGGGTTCTCGGCGTGAAGATTCGCCACGTAGAGTTTCTTCGCCCGCGTGCCGGCCAGCGCCTGAGTGATGCCGGGCACGACGCAGGCCGCCAACACGCTGGTGAAAAGGGAGCCCGGTCCAATCAAGACGACGTCGGCGCGCTCGATCGTCTCGACGGCCACGATGGGGGCGGCCGGGCTGGCCGGCTCCAGACTCACCCGTCGAATGGTGGAGGAGGTGGCCACTTTGGTCTGTCCGCGCGTCGGTCCCTCTTCGGTCGCGGCCAACAGCACCACCCCCTCGCTGCTGGCCGGCAGGATGGTGCCCTTCACACCCATGAGCTGGGCCAGTGCCGCGACCGACTCCTCTAAGTTGCCCGTCGCGTCGAGCAGTCCGACCAACAGAAGATTCCCGACGGCGTGTCCGCTCAACTCACCGACCTTGAAACGATGTTCAAAGGACGCGGTGAGCGGATTATCGGGGTCGGCCAGGGCGACTAAGCATTTTCGAATGTCTCCGACCGCCGCCACGTTGAGCATCGCGCGCAGCCGTCCGGTCGAGCCGCCGTCATCGGCTACCGAGACGACGCCCGTAACGTCGTCGGAGATCAGCTTGAGCGCTCGCAGGGACACAGCGGTGCCGTGACCCCCACCCACGGCGACAACTTTCATCGAGCCAGGTCGCGGTGAAACACAGCACTCTCGATACCGAGGCGCCGACGAATCTCCTCGGCGATGGCCACGCTGCGGTGTCGACCCCCGGTGCAGCCAATGGCGATCGAGAGGTACGACTTGCCCTCCAAGGCGAAGGCCGGAATCTGCCACTCGAGCAGTCGTACTACGTCGTCAATGAAGTGCTGGGCCGGCTCTTGTTCCAGCACGTAGTGGGCCACCGGGGCGTCCAGTCCGCTGAGGGGACGCAGTTCGTCGATCCAGTGGGGGTTGGGCAGGAACCGGCAGTCAAAGACGAGGTCGACGTCGCGCGGGATGCCGTAGGTGTAGCCGAAGCTCACCAGCGACACGCGCAGCGACTGCCTGCCGCTCGCGTCACTAAAGGTCTCCACGATTCGTCGGCGCAGCTGGTTGGTGTTGATCGAACCGGTGTCGATGACCAGCGCCGCCGCTTCTCGAATGGTGGAGAGCTGCGCTCGCTCGTCGGCGATGGAGTCGGCCAAGGTCGCCGCTTTGACGGGATGGCGACGACGGTTCCCTTCGAAGCGATGGATCAGGACTTCGTCGGGGGCGTCGACGAAGAGAATCTTGGCGTTGTCGTGACGAGCCTGGAGCTCTTGTTCCACCCCCAGCAGAGCCTGGGGCTGCACCCCGCCGGAGCGGCCCACGATGAAGGCAATCCCGGGATAGTCGTGCGATCCGTCCGCGACCAGTTCGTCGACGCGCACCACCAGCGCCAGAGGCAAGTTGTCGATCACGAACCAGCCGAGGTCTTCCAAGGCGGCCGAGACCGTCGAGCGACCCGCGCCCGACATGCCCGTCACCAACACGACTTCACTCATCGCGATCTTCCTTCGTAGGTCGCGGCGCGCTGGGCGCCTGAAGATGATCGTAGAGCCTGCTCGCCACGTCACCGGGCAGCCAGGTCAACGCGTGCAGTTCGTCTAACGTCGCCTGGCGTAAGGCGTTGAGCGAACCGTACGCCCCCAGGAGTCGTTCGCGTCGCGCCGGGCCGAGACCGTCTACTCCCTCCAGAGAGGAGGCCACCATGGACTTGCCACGCTTCGATCGGTGAAAGGTGATGGCGAAGCGGTGCGCCTCGTCGCGCAGTCGCTGCACCAGATAGAGCGCCTCCGAGCCTCGCTCTAAGACGATCGGCACGGAACTGCCGGGGCGATAGAGCAGCTCCTCGCGTTTGGCCAGGGCCACGAACTCCACCAGCCCTTCTAGGTCCAGCGAGCGAGCGGCCTTCTCGGCCGCGTGGAGCTGCGGTAGTCCCCCGTCGATGATGATGAGATCGGGTCGACGGAATTTGGTGCTGGCCTGATGATCTTCCCAGTGGGTGAGACGGCGTCGCACCACCTCTTCCATCGCCGCGACGTCGTCGCTGCCGATGACCTCTTTCACGTTGAAGTGGCGATAGTCACTCTTCAAGGGCAGGGCGTCTTCAAAGACGACCATCGACCCGACGTAGTTCGTGCCCTGGAGGTGACTCATGTCGAAGCACTCAATACGAAAGGGGGGCTGCTCGAGGTGGAGGGCGGTGCCCAGTTCCTGCAGGGCTCGAGCGCGCACGTTGTGATCGGCCTGTCGACGCAGGGAGTCCCGTCCGATCACCGCACGGGCGTCGTCGTGGGCCAACTCCACCGCTCGTCGGCGCTTGCCCCGTTGGGCCACCACCACCTCGACGGGCCGACCCCGAACCTCGCTGAGGTACTGGGTCACCAGCGGTGACGAGAACGTCGCACTCTCGAGCACGACCACCGGGGGTACCGACTCCGCGTCGAGGTAGAGGTCGGTTAGGGCATTCTCTAGGATCTCGCGATCGTCTTCTTCTAAGGAGCGATCGACCAGGTGGACCGTGCGACCAACCACCCGGCCAAAGCGCACGCGAAAGCGCACCAGGGCGGAGCGGCTTCCTTCGTTGGCGATGGCGATGACGTCTAAGTTCGAGTGATCGTCCAGCACCACCGTTTGGGTGTTGGCCGCCCGTTCCAAGGCCGCCAGGCTGTCGCGCGCCTTAGCCGCCGCTTCGTAGTGCGTGTGGGCCGACGCCTCTTCCATCTGGCGTTGAAGAAGGTGGCGAAGTTCGCGGACGTCACCTTCGAAGAAACGGGCCCAGGACTGGACTAACTGCTGATAGCCGGTCGGGTCGATCGCCCCCACGCAGGGTCCCGAACACTTAGCGATGTCATAGAGCAGGCAGGGTCGATTGATGCGCTGTTGGTAGTTGAACTTATGTTGGGAACACGAGCGCAGGGGAAAGGCTTCTAAGAGTTCGTCCATCGTCACCCGCAGGGCGCGCACGTTGACGAAGGGGCCGAAATACCGCACCCCTTTGACGTGTTGTCCGCGCGTGACGTAGGGCGCGGCGAACGGGGTGCGCGAGTCCAGGGCCACGAAGGGAAAACTCTTGTCGTCCTTCAGACGCATGTTGTAGCGCGGCTGATTCGCCTTAATCATCTCGTTCTCGAGGATGAGGGCGTCCACCTCGCTGGGCGTCACGATCCACTCGACGGAGGTCGCCTCGTTCATCAAGAACTGGGTCTTGTCGCTCAGCCCCTCGGGGCGTTGGAAGTAGCTGGACAGACGCTGGGCCAGTACGCGCGCTTTGCCCACGTAGATGATGGTGCCCCGGTCGTTTCGAAAGAGATAGCAGCCACTCTGGCGGGGAATGCCCGAAGGCTTGGCCAACATTAGGGGCGACCGTTGCCGGCCAACACCTCTTTCAGCACCGTGCCGGTCGCCGTGTTGAGCTGCGCGATGTCTTCCGGCGTACCCTCGCCCACGACCAAGCCGCCGCGACGGCCTCCTTCGGGCCCGAGGTCAATAACCCAGTCCGCCGTCTTGACGACGTCCAAGTTGTGTTCGATGACCAACACCGTGTTGCCCTGGTCCACCAACCGGTGCAGCACCTGGAGAAGTCGGTTCACGTCCTCAAAGTGCAGACCGGTCGTCGGTTCGTCCAGGACGTACAAGGTGTGGCCGGTCGGGCGACGTGCCAATTCCGTGGCTAACTTGACGCGCTGCGCTTCGCCACCCGATAAGGTCGGCGCCGGCTGGCCCAGGCGCACGTAGCCGAGTCCCACGTCCATGAGGCTTTGGACGTGTCGCAGAATGAGCGGCTGACGCTCGAAAAACTCCAGGGCCTCGGCGATGGGCATGTTCAAGACGTCGGCGATGGTCTTGCCGCGGTACCTGATCTCGAGGGTCTCTCGGTTGTAGCGCGCCCCGTCACAGACGTCACAGTTGACGTAGACGTCGGGCAAGAAGTGCATCTCGATCTTGATGGTGCCGTCCCCGGCGCACGCCTCGCAGCGCCCGCCTTTCACGTTGAAGGAGAACCGGCCTTGTTGGTAGCCGCGAATCTTCGACTCCTGGGTCTCGGCGAAGAGCTTGCGGATCTTGTCGAAGACCCCGGTGTAGGTGGCGGGATTGGATCGCGGTGTGCGACCGATGGGCTGTTGGTCTACGGCCACCACTTTGTCGAGATACTTCACTCCCAGGATGGTGTCGTGCTCGGCCGCTTTGGTCTTGGCCCGATTGATCTGGTGTTCGAGCGACGCTAAGAGGATGGCGTTGATGAGAGAGGATTTGCCCGACCCCGACACGCCGGTTACCGCCACGAACTCCCCGAGGGGAATCTTGACGGTGATGTCGCGCAGGTTGTTGGCCCGCGCTCCTTTGATGGTGAGCGTCTTTCCATCGCCCAAGCGCCGCGTGGCGGGTACCTTGATGGCCTTAGCCCCTGACAGGTACTGCCCGGTCAAGGATCGCTTGTTCTTGAGCAGGGCCTCGTAGTTACCGGCGTGCACCACCTCGCCGCCGAACTCCCCCGCCCCGGGGCCGATGTCCACGATGAAGTCGGCCATACGAATGGTCTCTTCGTCGTGCTCCACCACGATCACCGAGTTACCGAGATCGCGCAGTCGCTCCAGCGTGGCGATCAGTCGGCGATTGTCGCGTTGGTGTAGTCCGATGGATGGTTCGTCCAGGACATACAGCACGCCGACGAGGTAGCTACCGATCTGGCTGGCCAGACGAATGCGCTGGGCTTCGCCACCCGACAAGGTGGCCGACGCTCGACTCAAGGTGAGATAGTCAAGACCGACGTCCATCAAGAAGGTCAGTCGTTCGACGATCTCTTTAATGACTTGGTGCGCGATGGTCTCTTCTCGGGCGCTCAGGCTCAGCCCGGCGAAAAAGGCGATGGCCTCGTCGATGGTGAAGGCGTTGACCTCGGCGATGTTGCGCTCGTGCACCCGCACCGCCAGGACGTCGGGCTTGAGGCGTTGACCCTTGCAGGTGGTGCACTCGACCTCGCGCATGTACTGCTCGGCCTGTTCGCGCGACCAGTCGCCGTCGGCCTCGTTGCGCTTTCGTTCCAACCAGTCAACGATGCCGTTATAGGTCGTCTCGTAGGTTCGCACCCGTCCGTAGCGATTTTTGTACTTGACGGCCACCGACTTCGTGTCCACCCCGTAGAGGACCAGTTTTCGATCTTTGGCTTTTAGCTTCTTCCACGGCGTATCGACGCTGAAGCCGCCCAATGTGGCGATGCCGCCGATGAGTCGCTCAAAGTACTTGAATCGGGCCCCCGCCCAGGGCGCGAGCGCCCCGTCGGACAGCGAGAGCGTGTCGTCCGGTACGACCAGATCGGGGTCGACTTCGAAGCGCGTGCCGAGACCGGTGCACACCGGACAGGCCCCGTAGGGCGAGTTGAAGGAGAAGTCGCGGGGAGCCAACTCACTAAAGCTGATACCGCAGTCGCTGCAGGCCATCTTCTCTGAGAACTGGACCATCTCCTCAGGATCGAGGAAGAGAAACTTCACCACCCCTTTGGTGAGTTTGAGAGCCGCTTCGACGGACTCAGTCAGGCGCTGGCGATTCGTCTTCTTGACCGTCAAGCGGTCCAGCACCACGTCGATAGTGTGTTGCTCGTAGCGAGCCAAGGTGAGAGAGTCACGTTCGGAGAGCTCCATCACGACCCCGTCGATGCGAACCCGCGAAAAGCCCTGACCGGCTAGCTCGTTCAGCAGCGTGCTGTACTCACCCTTGCGTCCTTCGACCACGGTGGCTAAGACCAGAAAACGCTCACCGTCTTGTCGCGACAGAACCTGATCGACGATCTGCTGGGGCGTCTGACTGGTAATGGGCCGGCCACAGTTAGGACAGTACGGCACGCCGATGCGCGCGTAGAGGAGACGGAGGTAGTCGTGGATCTCGGTAATGGTGCCTACCGTCGAACGCGGGTTGCGTGAGGCGGTCTTTTGGTCGATGGAAATCGCGGGTGAGAGGCCCTCGATGAACTCCACGTCGGGCTTGTCCATCTGGCCGAGGAACTGACGGGCGTAGGCCGAGAGGCTCTCGACGTACCGGCGTTGCCCTTCGGCGTAAATGGTGTCAAAGGCCAGTGACGATTTACCCGATCCCGAGAGTCCGGTGAAGACGACCAGCTGGTCACGCGGGATCTCCACGGAAAGGTTCTTCAGGTTGTGTACCCTCGCTCCTTGGACCCGAATCGACTTAGACATAGGGGGAATCTACCGGTTCGTCCAGGGCACTCGGGCCGTTGACGGGGGCCAGCGCTTGGCGCTGAAGGTTCTGCAGGGTGTCGCGAAGGACGGCCGCCTCTTCGAATCGAAGTTCGCCGGCCGCCATCAACATCGCCTCCTCCACTCGGGCGATTTCGAGGCTGAGATCGTCAGACGAGACGTCGTCCAAAGAGGCCACGCCGTGCATCTTGGAGATCACCTCGCGCGGGGCTTCGCTGCGCAGACGGTTCAATATGTCCGCGACATTCTTCATCACGCTCCGGGGCTCGATGCCGTGCTCCTCGTTGTACGCCGTCTGCAATAGTCGTCGTCGCTCGGTCAAAGAGATCGCCGCGCGCATGGAGTCGGTCATAGTGTCGGCGTAGAGAATGGCCTGTCCACTGGAGTTGCGCGCGGCTCGTCCGATGGTCTGAATCAGCGCGCTGCGCGAGCGTAGAAACCCCTCTTTGTCGGCGTCCAAGATGGCGACGAGCGAAACCTCCGGCAGGTCCAGGCCCTCGCGCAACAGGTTGATGCCGACCAGGACGTCGAACTCGCCCAGTCGAAGAGAGCGCAGGATCTCGATGCGCTGAATGGTGTCGATATCGCTGTGCAAGTACTGAACGCGATAGCCCGCCTTGGTCAGAAACGTAGTGAGGTCTTCGGCCATGCGCTTAGTGAGGGTGGTGATGAGGGCGCGCTCCCCGCGAGCGATCACCACGTCCAGACGCGAGCGCAGGTCGTCGATCTGATTTTTGGTGGGCATGACGAACACTTCGGGATCGAGAAGACCGGTCGGGCGAATGACCTGTTCAACCACCTGGTCGGAGTGTTCGATCTCGTAGGGTCCCGGGGTGGCCGACACGAAGACCATCTGGGGGACGAGCTCCATGAACTCATCGAAGTTGAGCGGGCGATTATCGAGCGCGCTGGGCAGACGAAAGCCGTGCTCGACCAAGGTGAGTTTTCTCGCTTGGTCCCCCGCGTACTGCCCGCGAATCTGTGGCACGGCCACGTGGGACTCATCAATCACTACCAAGAAGTCGTCGGGAAAGTAGTCCAACAACGTGAAGGGCCGCTCCCCGCGGTGGCGGCCGTCGAGGTGAGCTGAGTAGTTCTCGATGCCCGCGCACACCCCGGTCTGCTCCATCATTTCTAAGTCGTGCTCGGTGCGCGAACGAAGTCGCTGGGCCTCGAGTAACTTGCCCTCCGACTGAAAGACGCCTAACTGCTCGGCCAGTTCCGTCTCGATACCGCGACACGCTCGCTGCAACGTGGCGAAGCTAGCGGCGTAGTGCGAGGCGGCGAAGAGGGTGAACTCGTTCACTCGACCATGGCCTTCCATGGTGACCGGGTTGAAGAAGGAGATCTCCTCGATAACGTCGTCGAAGAACGACACCCGCACCGCTTCGTTGCTGTAGGCCGGCTGGACTTCGAGGGTGTCCCCTTTCATCCGAAAGGTTCCTCGATCGAGAACCAGTTCGTTGCGGCTGTACTGCATTTCGACCAAGCGAGCGAGTAACGGGCGCTGCTCGAATCTCGCCCCTACTTCTAGGGGCAGCATCCGCTCGCGATACTCAATTGGCGAGCCCAAGCCGTAGATGCACGAGACCGACGCCACGACAATCGTGTCACGATGCGTCAACAGCGAGGAGGTCGCAGCGTGACGCAGCCGGTCAATCTCTTCGTTGACCGAACTATCCTTCTCTATGTACGTGTCAGTCCTCGGCACGTAGGCCTCGGGTTGGTAGTAGTCGTAGTACGACACGAAAAACTCCACGCGGTTCTGGGGCAACATGTCGCGCAGCTCCGAGGCCAACTGAGCGGCCAGGGACTTGTTCGGTTCGAGGATCAACGTCGGACGCTGAACTCGCTCCACCAACCAGGCGATGGTCGCCGTCTTACCGCTGCCGGTAATACCCTCCAAGGTCTGATAGCGCAGACCATCCTCGACGCCTCGGGTGAGTGCGGTGATGGCGGCCGGTTGGTCCCCCGCCGGCTGAAAGGGTGACTCAACGAGAAAGTCCGTCACGTTTTGACTATCTCCGCCAAGGCCACGTCGAGGCGACCGTAGAGGTCTTCGAGCGTGCCGTCGTTCCAGATGACTCGATCGACAAGGGCGACCCGCTCGTCGTTGCCCATCTGCGCCGCCACACGCGCGGCGGCGTCCTCCTCGCTCATCGCGCGCTGAGCGACCAGACGCTCCAGCGCCATCGCCGGATCGACCAGCACAGCCCAGGCTTCATCGAGTTGGAGGAATTCTCGCAACTCCGCCCGGTACAGCGGCAGCGCCACGAAGACGACCGGCGCGTTAGAGTCGCCAAGCTCGCGAGCGATTTCGTTACGTATGTATCCGTGCGTGATGTGGTTGAGGCGTCGCAAGGCGCTCGCGTCGTGAAAGACGACGTCGGCGAGAAACGCGCGGTCGATGGTGCCCTCGGGAGTGAGGACGGCGGTACCGAACGCGTCGCGCACGGCGCGCCACGCGGGCTCGCCTTTTTGTAGAACTTTTCGCGCCACGATGTCCGCGTCAATCACGTGGTAGCCGAGGAACGTGAGCCGGTCCGTCACCGCCGTTTTCCCAGCACCGATCCCGCCCGCGATCGCGACTCTTTTCACACATCCACGCTACTAACGGGCAGTTACATCCCGGTCGAGACGAGGCCCGTGGTCCCGGTTCGTAGGTGCCCCTTGAGTAATGTCGCTACAGGTGCTCAGGGGGAACTTTGGTTCGATATTTAGTGCGACGGCTCATCTTGTTGATCGGCGTCGTCTTCATCGTCTCCATCGGATCTTTCTACCTGCTTCATCTCCTACCGGGAGATCCGACCGCTGTCATTTTGGGCACTGGCGACACTCCCGCCAACAAGGCCAAACTCTTCGCGCAGCTGGGTCTCAACAAGCCGATCTGGGAGCAGTACTTCGTCTGGATTAGAAACGTCCTGCGCGGTAATTTAGGGACGTCGTTCATCTCGCAGACCTCCGTCTGGAGCGTCGTCAAGGCGGCTCTGCCCATCGACGTCGAGATCATCGTCTTGAGCCAGATTCTGGCCTTTCTCGTCGCGATTCCTTTGGCGATTCGCAGTGCCCGCCGGCCCGATGGACCCCTAGACCGGATCTTGGGCGCCGGTAGCTTCACCCTTCTCTCCATCCCCTCCTTCGTCCTCATTGTGTTACTGGTCCTCTTCGTGTCGATCAAACTCGGCGTAGGACACACCGGTCCTTCCTCCTACGTGTCGCTCAGCGCGGACTGGATCGGCAACCTCGAGAGCCTCTCTCTTCCGGCCATTACCTTAGGGATCGGCAGTTTTGTGGTCTACTACCGCGTACTACGGAGCGACCTGATCGCCACGCTGCAAGAAGAGTTCATCACGTTGGCTCGCTCCAAGGGCATTAGTGCGCGTCGCATCATGTGGCGACACGCCTTACGGCCGTCGGCCGTCGCCCTGTGCGGCACAGCGGGGGTCAACATTGGGGGGCTCTTAGCCAGCGGATTCATTGTCCAGTACCTCCTCAGCATCCCGGGACTGGGCTATGAGCTCATTGAGTCCGTCGGTCTTAGTGACTACCTGGTCGTCCAGGGCATCGTGTTGGTGGTCTGCGTGGGCGTGATTCTCATCAACTTCGGCTTTGACCTGCTGACAAATATTGTCGACCCGAGGATCCGCCGTGAGTAGCTCACTGATCGTGCACGAAATGGTCGAAGAGGCCCACGACCGACCGGCGCGCAAAAAGAAGCTGGGCGTGCTCTTTTGGATCTGCGTCGGGTGGCTGGTCCTCAACTTCATCGGCGCCATCTTCGCCAACGTCTTGCCCCTGGAAGATCCCTTGTTTCAGAACTACGCCGTCGTGAACGCCGGGCCCTCGCTGCACCACCTTTTCGGCACCGACGATCTCGGCCGCGATATCTTCGCGCGCATTGTCTTTGGTTCGCGGGTCTCGATTGAGGCCAGCCTCGGGTCGATGTTGATCGGTTTCGGCATCGGCGCGCCGCTCGGGATGCTGAGCGCCTACCGGCGTGGAAAGTTTGACTCCGTCGTGACGGCCGTCATGTACGTGCTGCTGGCCTTTCCCGCCATCATCGCCACCATCGCGGTCCTCTCCTTCTGGACCCCTCGCTCTCTTCTCAAGATCATCATCGTGGTGGGCGTCGCCTCCATCCCCCTCGTCTATCGCGTCATTCGCGGCGCCACCCTGAACTACTCCACGAGGGATTTTGTCGTGGCGGCCAAGGTCCAAGGCGCCACTGACCGGCGAATCCTCATGAAGGAGTTGCTCCCCAACGTGGCCCCCGTCGGCGTGTCGTTTCTCTTGATCGGAATCGCCACGGTCGTCACCCTGGAAGGCGCGCTTGCCTTTCTCGGCCTCTCCGTGAATCCACCGACGCCCTCGTGGGGCAACATGATCAACGAGAGCATCTCCATCCTCCAGACCAATCCCTGGCTGGCCGTCTTTCCGTCGCTGGCGATGTGTCTGTTCCTGCTCTGTTTGAACTTCATCGGTGACCGGCTGCGCTCGCACTTCGAAGTCTCCGAGGGCAAAATATGACCGACCACCCGAAGCTCCTCGTCGTGAAGGACCTCCGCACCACGTTCGCCACGCCGTCCGGTCCTTTGCCAGCGGTCGGCGGGGTCTCTTTTGAGTTGGGTACTAACGAGACCCTCGGCATCGTCGGCGAGTCCGGCTCGGGCAAGACGGTCCTCTCGCGCACCATCATGGGACTGCAGCCGCGGCGCAACGTCGAAGTGACGGGCTCGGTCCTCTTGAAGGGCTTCGAAGTGGTCGGCGCCAGCGAGAAGGAGAAACGTTCGATCTGGGGTCTCGAAGTGGCCATGATCTTCCAAGATCCGATGACCTCGCTCAATCCGGTTATGCGTATTGGCAAGCAGATCGACGAGATTCTGCGCGTGCGTCAAGGTATGGACCGACGAGCGGCGAAAGCCCGGGCCGTGGAACTGCTGGAGTTGGTGGGGATCCCTTCGCCGGCCGAGCGTTACGGCGTCTTTCCCAGGGAACTCTCCGGTGGCATGCGCCAGCGCGTGGTCATCGCCACGGCCCTCGCTGGTTCACCGCAGCTGCTCATGGCCGACGAACCGACCACGGGTCTGGACGTTACCATCCAAGCCCAGATCCTCAACCTGTTGGACAGCGTTAAAGAACAGATGAAGATGTCCGTTGTCCTGGTCACCCACGACCTCGGGGTCGTCGCCACGCGCACGTCGAGAATCATCGTCATGTACGCCGGTCGCATCGTGGAGATCGGTTCCACGCGCGAAGTGTTTCGCCGTCATCGCATGCCCTACACCCGCGCCCTGTTGGACGCCATACCCAAGGTCTCGAATCCCTCGCACTCGCGTCTCGTGGCCATTCCGGGACGACCGCCCAACTTGCTCGATCTCCCGACGGGCTGCGCTTTCGCGCCGCGCTGCGCCTACGCCACGGATATCTGCCGCGTCCAGCGGCCCCGGTTGGAGCCGGCTGAGGAGTCGGGCCACGCCTTCGCCTGCTGGAATCCCCTGCCGGTAGCTGAAGGAGCCCTCACGTGAGCGATCGCACCCCATTACTTAGGGTACGTAACCTCACCGTCAACTTCGGCTCTCATCGGAAACAACTGAGCGCCGTGGCGGGCGTGAGCTTCGACATTTTCGAAGGCGAGACGCTCGGGCTGGTCGGCGAGTCGGGGTGCGGCAAGTCCACCACCGGTAAAGCTCTGATGCGCATCGTCGAACCCACGAGCGGCTCCATTGAACTCGAGGGGACCGAACTCACCACCACCCACGGCAAGGCCCTGCGCAACCTGCGCACCCGAATGCAGATGATCTTTCAGGACCCCATCAGTTCTTTGAATCCCCGACGCCGCGCGAGGGACCTCGTGGCCGAGCCCCTCGACTGCTGGAAGTCCGTTCGGGGAGCCGAGCGTGACGCTCTGGTCAACGACCTGCTCAACAAGGTCGGCATCGACCCCGAGATCTACGGCGATCGCTACGCGCGACAGTTCTCCGGGGGCCAGTGCCAACGGATCTCCATCGCGCGCTCCCTGGCCATGCGTCCGAAACTCTTGATCTGTGACGAGATGGTCTCGGCCTTGGATGTCTCGGTCCAAGCCCAGATTCTCAATCTCTTAGTGGATCTAAAGCGTGAGTACGGCTTGGCGCTGCTCTTCATCGCCCACGACCTCGCCGTGGTGAAGTACGTATCGGACCGCGTGGCCGTCATGTACCTGGGCAAGATCTGCGAAATAGGTCCGGCCGACACTCTCTACGACTTTCCTGAACACCCCTACACCGAGTTTCTCTTGGGCGCGGCCCTAGAGGCTGATCCCGATGCCCCGCTACGCGGCGACGTTCTCGCCGGTGAACCGCCGAGTCCTACGAGTCCGCCCAGTGGCTGCCGCTTTCGAACGCGTTGCCCGTTCGCGACCGACAAGTGCGCGACCGAAGAGCCGCCCTTAGAAGAGATCGTCCCCGGCCATCGAGTGGCCTGTCACTACCCCTTATCACTCAGCGCTGAAGCGAACGCGTAACGGGTCATCCGCGCGAAGCGGTCGTGCGTCGGTCATAACCACGCGAGAAGATCTCCGTTCGTAATTCTGGACCCTTGCACACCGAGAAGTCTCTCGCGGCGGGCTCTTGATACCTCGTCCTCAAGGGGGGAACCGTCCGCCGCCTGGTTCGTTGGCTTCTGGTGAGTCGAGAATGGGTCGGATGAAACGGGCGAGTAGACCGCCACTTCAGCGCAGATGTTCTCGTTGCCCCGCACTGAAGTGGCCTGTCCCTGCTGCTCGGAATGGAACGAGCGCGCAGTTACTCGTACTGCAGAAGGGCGAGGCGACGGAGTCATTGAACCCTCCCCCGCCGTCTCACCCATCGACGCTTACACCCAGTCGCAGGTTCATCACCGATCACTGCCCACGGAGCGCGCCCCAGGGCGCAACAAGGGACAATCACCGCGACGTGGCGAGAGCGAAAAGGGGGTTAATGACATGCGATCATTGACGACCGCGCACGCGCACAAGGATCCACGTGAGTCAGTGACGTGGGCGGCCGACTCAGGCGCGGTGGCACATAAATACTTTGACTTCCCAAGGGCGGGCACTGAATCCTCCAGTCGCCCTTGCTGCCCTTGCGCCGAACAGCCTTCCAGGTACCATTCGCCCTTGTCAAATCCAAGTGACACCGTTGTGGGTGCGTTGCTTTTAAGAGTGGACAAAATTCCTCATCAGATGAGTCGCTCGACTCTCGAGCCACTCCACGTGAAGTCGCTCGATAGTCGTCAAACTTTCGGTACTGCTTGGCGGGAGAACTACTCGCTCGGAGTGTCGGCTTCGAGTTCGATAGGAGCCTCGGCGGTTTCGGGGGTGTCGAGGGTTTCGGCGTCCGAGGCGTCGGGGGCCTTCGTCGCGACTTCCGTCGCGTACTCAGCCCACGCGGCCTGCGCTTCGGTCTCGGGCGTGAATTCGCCGTATTCGAGAGAGCCGATGTAGTTGCCCTCGGCGTCGTAGGCGTGTGAACCGAATGCTTCGCGGTACTCCTCGGAGACCTCGCCACCCTCGGCGGCCTGCTTAATCGACAGACTGATGCGACGACGCGCGGTGTCGAGTTCGATGATCTTCACCCAAAGCTCTTCACCAGCGGTGACGACCTGGTCGGGCGACTCGACGTGGTGCGCGGCCATCTCCGAGATGTGCACGAGGCCCTCAATACCCTCGCCCACCTGGATGAAGGCGCCGAATGGCACCAGCTTGGTGACGCGACCGTAGACCAACTGGTCGACGGCGTGGCTATCGGCAAAGACCTGCCACGGGTCCGACTGGGTGGCCTTGAGAGACAAGGAGATGCGCTCCTTGGAGAAGTCGACGTCGAGCACCTCCACGTCCACTTCGTCACCCACGGCGACGACTTGGCTGGGGTGGTCGATGTGCTTCCAGGAGAGCTCCGATACGTGAATGAGACCGTCCATTCCCCCGAGGTCCACGAAGGCGCCGAAGTTGACGACCGAACTGATAACGCCGTGTCGACGTTCGCCAGGCTTTAAGTTGGAGAGGAAGTCGCCGCGCTGTTCTTTCTGCGTCTCTTCCAGCCAGGCGCGACGCGAGAGCACGACGTTGTTGCGGTTGCGGTCGAGCTCGATGATCTTGGCTTCCACCGTCTTGCCGATGTAGGGCTGGAGTTCGCGCACCCGGCGTAGTTCCACCAAGGAGGCGGGCAGGAAGCCACGAAGACCGATGTCGACGATGAGTCCACCCTTGACGACCTCGATGACCACACCCTTGACGACCTCGTCGCGGTTCTTCAACTCTTCGATGTTGGCCCAGGCCTTCTCGTACTGAGCGCGCTTCTTCGACAGGACCAGACGTCCCTCTTTGTCCTCTTTCTGGAGGACCAGACACTCAACGCGCTCACCCAGCGAGACAATCTCCGACGGATCCACGTCGTTACGAATGGAGAGTTCGCGAGACGGGATGACCCCCTCGGACTTGAAGCCGATATCGAGCAGGACTTCGTCATGGTCGATCTTGACCACGGTGCCGACGACCAGGTCGCCGTCTTCGAACTCGAGGACGCTGTCACCCACCAGGGCGGTGAGGTCCGTACCGACCAGGTCGTCTTCGGTGATGACGCGCGGAATGTACTTTCCGTTTTCGTCGAAGGTACCCATCTGCTGGGTGGAGAGGAGGCTAGTGCCGTCCGGCATTCGTACTTCTTTCGTTTGACCACACCGGGGTCTAACTAGTCAGTAGGGGCTGGGTCACCGGTGTTAACCCAGGTTTCAACCCTAGCAGCCGGACCCCTCAGCCCTTGGACGCCGCCCAGCTCTCGCCCCAACTGAGCGACACTTCGAGGGGCACCGAAAGTGACGCGGCGTTGGTTAGGGCGTCCACCATGATCTCGCTCACGCGCTCTTTCTCGTCGGGCGGTGCTTCGACCAAGACTTCGTCGTGCACTTGGAGGATCAGACGGGCTTGTAACTTGGCGGCGCTCAACGCGTGGTCCAGGCGAACCAGGCCCGACTTGAAGACGTCCGCGGCCAGCCCTTGGATACCCGCGTTCATGGCCTGGCGCTCAGCGGCCTGACGTTGGGGCCCGACGGCCGTCGCTAAGTCGGGGAAGGGTCGGATGCGACCCATCTCCGTGCGTGAGTATCCCTGGTTACGAATCTCTTTCACGATGCGCTCCATGTAGGTGCGCAGATTCGGGAAGCCCTCGAAGTAGCGATTCATGATCTCGCGCGCCGCCCCGACGCTCAGGCCCAGGCGCTGACTCAGGCCGTAGGCCTCCATGCCGTAGGCCAGGCCGTAGCTGACAGCCTTGGCCTGCTCGCGCTGTTCGTGCTCCACCTCTTCGGGCGAGACCCCAAAGACGGAGGCCGCGATGGTTCGGTGCACGTCTTGACTGGCGCTGAACGCGGTGAGCAGACCGAGGTCCTGTGAGAGGTGCGCCAGAATACGCAACTCGATCTGGTTGTAGTCAGAGACCGCGAGGAGCCAACCCTCGGTCGGGACGAAGGCGTAGCGCAGTCGGCGGCCGTCGAAGGTTCGTACCGGAATGTTGTGAAGGTTCGGCTTGTCCGACGACAGTCGTCCGGTACGCGCCACCACCTGGGAGAAACGCGCGTGAATGCGCCCGTCGCCGCCCACCGAGTCGATGAGGGGCGCGCCGTAGGTGCCCCGAAGCTTCTCAACCTCGCGGTAGCGCAAGATCAAAGGAATGATGGGGTGCTCGTCCTGAATGGCTTCGAGGCTCGCTGCGTCCGTGGAGAACCCCGATTTGATCTTCTTCACGGCGGTGAGACCGAGCTCTTCAAACAGCACCACCTGGAGCTGCTGAGGAGAGTTGACCTTGAAGTCGTGTCCGGCCACTCGTTGAATCTCCACTTCCAATGCACCGGCTTCGGCTGCGAACTCCTGGGCGATGGTGCGCAACAGCGGAACGTCGACTCGAATACCTCGACCTTCCATGCGACCCAGCACCGCGACCAGGGGCAGCTCGACCTCTTCGTAAATTCGCTGTAACTCCCAGCGGTCGATCTCCGAGCGCAACACGTCGCGCAAGCGACCGGCCTGTTGCACGTCGTGGATGAGAGTGTCGTCGCTCGACTCGCTAAAGAGCGACGGACGAGAGTCCTCGTTGATCTCACCGAGGAATCGCGAGGCCACCTCGGCGAGGTCGTATCGCCCGCTAATGGAGTCGATCAAAAAGGCCATAATCGAAGTGTCGTCGGCCGGGTCACTCAACGTGACCCCGGTCTGGTCGGCGACTCGGTACAAGCCCCTCACGTCGTGTCCGGCGAAAGGCCGACCGTTCACCCCGTGGAGGAACTCGCCCACGTCGAACAGACCCAGGGCCAACGAACTGGTGTTAAATCCGGCCACTCGTTGGTCGTTGAAGGCGACCAGTGGGGCCACCGGGCCGGCAAAGATCTCCTCCAGCGACGCACCCGCCCTGGGCGCGGGCGACACCGGGCGCGGCGACGCGACACCGGGCGCGGCGACCTCGCCCACTCCCTCGCCGAGAAGACCGTCCTGCATGAGTTTGCCCATTCGCGCCCGCAGCGAGTTCATCTCGTAGCGCTCGAAGAAACCATTCACCTCTTGGCGATTCCACCCGCCGAGGGTGATGTCATCCAAGGTGAAGTCGAGTGGGACGTCGCGCACGAGGCGCATGACGCGCTCGTTGTTGCGGGCTCGCTCTTCGAAGGCGGCCAGATTCTCGCGCAGTTTGGGCGTCAGAGAGTCCAGGTGGGCGTAGAGATCATCGAAGTCGCGGTACTGGGTGAGTAGCTTCGCCGCGGTCTTCTCCCCAATTCCCGGAACTCCCGGTAAGTTGTCTGAGGTGTCACCGCGCAAGGCCGCCAACAAGGGGTAGCGGGCCGCTTCGATACCGCATCGCTCCATGATGCCGGCCTCGTCGTACAGCGAGTAGTCCGACACGCCCCGGCGGTTATAGAGAACCTTGACGTAGGGGTCTTCGACGAGTTGGAAGGTATCGCGGTCTCCCGAGACGACGACGACCGGGATGGACGCGTCGCGTCCGTAGGAGGCCAGAGTCGCGAGGACGTCGTCGGCCTCAAATCGCTCGACGCCTAAGACGGGAATATGCAAGGCCTCACACATGGCGCGGATGAGGTCGAACTGGTGCTCGATCTCCGGCGGGGTTTCCGCGCGGCCCCCCTTGTAGTCCTGCGTCAACACATCGCGAAATGTGCCGCCGGGTAAGTCGAAGGCCACCGCCACGGCGCGGGGACGCTGAGTGCTGACCAGTGAGACCAACATCGACGCGAAGCCGTGCAGGGCGTTGGTGACGAGACCCGAGGATGTTTGAATGTCGACCGGCAACGCGAAGAAGGCCCGGAAGGCCAACGACATGCCGTCCAACAGCACGAGTGGTCGTTGGTCGGTGGCCTCAGCCAACGAATTCGCCCTTCAGAATCTGCTGGGCCACGTCGCGCATCCGCGTGCGCGCTCGCATGGCGGACTGTTGAATGATCTCGAAGGCTTCCGCCTCATCCATGCCACGATCGGCCATCAGAACCTCTTTGGCCCGTTGGACAATCTCGCGCGTCTCGATCTTGTCGTCCGCACTCGGCGAGTCGTGGGTGACCAGCGGCTCACTCGCGGCCGGATTCATAATCGCCGCCAGCTTGGGCAGAATCTCGCTGCTGCGAAAGGGCTTTACCAGATAAGCGGCTACGCCCGCGTCTCGGGCGCTCTCGATCAGAGTGCGCTGACTGAAGGCGGTCAACAGCACAACCACCGTGTCGCTGCCCTTGAGCGCTTGAGCGACCTCGATGCCGTCCAGTCCCGGCATCTTGATATCCAGCAATGCCAGGTCGGGCTGGTGCTCTTTGATCATGGCCAAAGCATCGTCTCCGCGCGCCGCCTCGCCCACCACGAGGTATCCGTCTCCTTCGAGGATCTCTTTGAGATCTAGTCGGATGATCGACTCATCGTCGGCGATTACAACGCGCTTATCCATTGTCGCTGGGTGTCCACTCTCTTAGTAATTCATCACGCTGGGTCTTTAGTTCACGTACTTCGCTCAGTCGCCGCTGCATCTCGGCGTTGGCGACCATGACGTGTCGAGAGAGCTCGTCATACTCTTTTGACTGCAGAGGGGTCTCTGACACTAGCGCGCGAATTCGAGCGTCGTCGAGGGCGTCGTTCCACACAGCGACCTGCTCTTCGAGCACGGCCAGGCTCTCACGGGCCTGGGCTAACTGACGCTGAACGTCCTCTAAACGGCGCTTGAGCAGCCGAGATCCCATGCTCACAGTCTACGACGCGCCTGTTCTGAGCACCGTTAGGGCGGTGGCGCGCTCCAGCAGTGACGCGGAAGGTTCGAGGCCAAAACTGCTCGCTGTAGCAGACACTTCGTCAACGTTGTGCGCGACGTCGACGAGGCCAATGTCACTGGGCTCCTCGACGGTGCTCTGCGCCAACGCGTAGTGAACGTGACGCGCGTAAGGGGACTCGAAGAATCCTCCCAGGTAGACCTTCAGGCCGAGCGAGCGTGCGCGTTCGATGATCGTGCGGGCGTTCGCGAGTCCCCCGACGCGCGCGGGCTTAACACAGATCATCGTCGCCGCCCGGTGGCGCACGATGTGCGCCACATCCTGGAGTGACCTCGCTCCTTCATCGAGGCTGAGATCGACCTCCAGGCGAGCGGCGAGACGCGCGTGATCCACCACGTTGCCGACCGCGTAGGGCTGCTCCACGGCCGCGAGAACGCAAACCCGACGGGCCTGCTCCACTTGGGCCAGCACCTCGTCATCGTGGTTCGCAGAGCAGTTGAAGTCGAGAAGTACCGGAACGCGAAGGGTAGCTAGACGTTCGAGCACGACAGTACCGAGCGAACCGGGCGCGGTCTTGACCCGGACGCGCCTGGACGCGGGATCAATGTGCCAGGGGGTCTCTGTATCGAGTAGCGACACGGTCGACTGCGAGGGTGTCGCGAATCGCGGGGGCCAGAGGTCGTCGATGGAGCGCGAGGCGTTGCGTAGTTCTCTGTCGAGTACGGCCATCTCCACGAGTGCTGACGCGACGCGGCGCGGCGGTGATTCGTTGCCGAGACGAGCAACGCGGGTCCACGGGGGTAGGGCGCCCTCGCGCGCGACCAGATCACCGAGCTGCACGAGTGCGGCTCCAATAGCGTCGCGAACCTCAACGATTCCGGGGTCTCCGTTCAGGCGATACGGCTGAGGATCCACTTCGCCGTACCCCGCGACGCCGTCTTCCTCCAGCCGAAGAAACAGGCGGGAGCGTTCTCGATGGTCCTGTTCGCTGGCTTGGACTCGACGTTCCAGCACGACGTCTTCTTGAAAAAGAGTCGCCTCCATCATCGCTACGTTACGGTAACTGATACCGTGGTCGCCGCGGCCCGGATGGCGGAATTGGCAGACGCGGAGGCCTCAAAAGCCTTTACTCGAGAGGGTGTGTGGGTTCGAGTCCCACTCCGGGCACTGTTGAGTACTGGGTCCGTTTGCTTCAGCCGAGTACTTTCACGATTCGTCCAACGACGGCAACCGTGGAGAAAGGTGACGGCCGCACGCAACATACTTCGGCCCCGTAGTTGAGCCAGGGCCCTAACCCCCGGAGGGTCGAAACTGACTCAACCCACTGTTACCTTGTACACATGACTGACGCCGTTACGCCGTTCTTTCGCGACAATGTAGTCGCCCTGTTTCCCGGTCAAGGCTCTCTCGGCGGCGGCGCCGGCGCGCTCTGGCGTGACTCGCGCCACTGGACGTTGGTGGAACGCGTCGGCGACATCGCCGGCGTCGACGTCAGCCATCTGCTCCTTGACGCGAGTGACGAAGACGTCGTCCGCACGGATCGCGCGCAACTGGCCACCTTCGCCCTCTCACTCGTCGGTTACCACGAACTGCTCGACCTCGGCGTGCGGCCTCGTTATCTCCTTGGTCACAGTTTGGGCGAGATCTCCGCTCTCGTCGCCTCGGGTCTGTTATCCCTGGACGCGGGGGCCCAACTCATCACGGTTCGAGGAGGCGCCATGGCCCGAGCGGCCGCCGAACGTGAGGGTTCCATGGTCGCCGTCATGGGCGGTGACGATGACGCGCGCGCCGCCCTTGAGGGTCTGGACGGCGTGTGGATCGCCAACATCAACGGCACCGGACAGATCGTGGTGAGCGGAACGCGTCAAGGCCTGGATGATCTCCTCGCCCGCCACCGCGAGCTCGGATGGCGACGAGCCACCCCGCTTCCCGTCGGCGGAGCGTTTCACTCCCCTCTCATGTCGCCGGCGCAAGACGAGTTCGATCAAGCCCTCGAACTCACTCAGTGGGGCAGCACCGACTCCTTGCTCATCGCCAACGTGGACGGTGCGCTGCACGTGGACGCCGGTGAGTGGCGCGAGCTGCTGCGCCGACAGCTCACCTCGCCCGTACAGTTCTTGGACGCCACTCTCGCTCTCCCCGAGAGTGTTCAGATCTCCATCGAGTTACCCCCGAGCGGTGTCTTAACGGGGCTCACCAAACGTATCCGTCCCTTCAGCGTTCAGTTCGCTCCGACCACCCTTCAGGAGTTACAGGAGATCGTCGTATGAGTCGACACGTCATCGTCACCGGTGCCAGTCGCGGCATTGGTGCCGCGATCGCGCAGTACTTCGTTGAAAATGGCGACCACGTAGTCGCCTTCTCGCGCTCGGCGGAGGCGCCCCCCGGGTGCGCCAAGTCCTTCGCCGTTGACGTGGCGGACTCCGCCTCGGTGAACGACGCCGTCAAAGCGGCGATCGAGGAGTTTGGTCCCGTTGACGTCGCGGTGATGAACGCCGGTGTCACCCGTGACGGGCTGGCCATGAGGATGTCCGACGAGCAGTGGCGTGACGTACTCTCCACCAACCTCGACGGCGCCTTCTTCACCGCGCGGGCCACGATGGCCTCCATGGTGCGGGCGCGCAAGGGCTCCCTCATCTTCATCGGCTCCGTCTCCCCCTTTCTGGGTGTGCCCGGTCAGGCCAACTACGCCGCCGCCAAGGCCGGACTGGTCGGCTTGGCGCGGGCCCTCGCCAAAGAAGTCGCTTCCCGCTCGATCACCGTGAACGTCGTCGCTCCAGGTCTCATCGACACCGACATGACGGCCGAACTGGGAGCCGCGCGTGACTCGATGTTGGCGATGATTCCGCTCGGTCACCTTGGCGAGGCGTCCGATATCGCTGGGGTTGTCGGGTTCCTCGCCAGTAACCACGCGCGCTACATCACCGGTGCCGTGTTAGCGGTCGACGGGGGCCTCGCGCTCGGCCTCTAATGGCATCGAACCGCAAGGTCATTGGGTACGATGGAAGGACACATTAAAGGGGTAGCACCATGGATCGCAACGAAGCCTTAGCGAAGTTTACCGAGGACACCGTAGAAGTTCTCGCCGTCGACCCGTCCCAGGTCACGCTCGAGGCGTCCTTTGGCGACGACCTCGGAGCGGACAGCCTCGACCTCGTCGAACTGGTGATGGCGCTCGAAGAGACGTTCGACATTGAGGTCGCCGAGGACGAACTAAAAGAGATCAAGACCGTCGGCGAGGCCTTCGAACTGATCTACGCCAAGCTGTAGTGCGCGTTGCCGTCACTCCCTCGGGACCGCTGCAGGGTCGCCGAGTAGCGGTCACGGGGCTCGGCGCAATCACCTGCGCCGGCCCGGGCGTCGACGTGTTGTGGGACGCCCTGATGCAGTCAGAGGCTCCCGAGTCCAAGCGCATCGCGCCCTTTGACGCTTCGCACATCGGCGGACCCAAAGAACTTCGTCGGCTCGACCCTTTCGCCCTCTACACCCTGATGGCGGCGGACGAGGCCTGGCGCCACAGCGGCTTACAAGGCCCCCTCGTAGACGCCGGCTGCATCGTTACGACCGGTATCGGTGGACTGCAGACCACTCTCGAACAAGACGCCATTCTCACCTTGAAAGGACCCGACCGGGTCTCACCTTTTCTCGTTCCCATGATGATGCCCAACGCCGCCACCGCCGCGGTGTCCATGCGCTTTGGTTTGGGCGGGCCCTGCGAAACAGTCACCACGGCCTGCGCCGCCGGTACGCACGCCATCGGCAACGCCGCGCGACTCGTCGCCTCGGGACGCTGTGACGTCGCCGTGGCCGGGGGGGCTGAGGCCGTCATCGTCGAGATCGCCATCGCCGGGTTTTCCAACATGACCGCGCTCTCCTCCACTAACTTCTCACGACCCTTCGACGTTGCTCGCGACGGTTTCGTCATGGGCGAGGGTGCTGGCGTGTTGATTCTCGAAGAGTGGGACCACGCACTCGCTCGCGGCGCCACCATCCTGGCCGAGGTGATCGGGGCGGCCTCCACCGCCGACGCGCATCACATCACGGCCCCCGACCCGAGCGGCGCCGGGGCGGTGCGCTGTATGAATCTGGCCCTGGCTGACGCGGACCTGACGCCGAGCGACGTCTCGCACATCAACGCTCACGGCACGTCCACGCCTCTCAATGACCTCGCCGAGTCGGTCGCCGTCCACAAAGTCTTTGGTGACAGTCCTCCCGTGACCACCTCGATCAAGGGTCACCTCGGCCACTCCCTCGGCGCCGCGGGAGCCCTCGAGGGAGTGGCCTCGGTGCTCACTTTGCAGAATCAGCTCATCCCCCCGACGGCCGGCACGACCGTGGTCGATCCGGCGATCGCCCTAGACGTGGTGATCGGCGAACCCCGCGCGGCCACCGTGGACGTCGTCTTGTCCAACTCGTTTGGCTTTGGCGGGCACAACGGCAGCGTGATCTTTCGGCGAGCTAGCGCCTAGTTACAAGTGCCACTCGACGAAGTGGCGTTCGACGTAGGAGTTGTCATAGGCCCAGCGCGCGTTGGCAATGAACTCTCCCAGCATCGCCGGATCCTTGACCCCGGGTGCTCTCTCCACTCCGGCTCGCACGTCGACGCCAAACACCGGGAAGTTCTGCACTACTTCGACAACACTGGACGAGTTGAGCCCGCCCGAGGCGATCACCGGAATGCGGGGGTCGCTCTCCATAAAGAACTCCAGCGAATCGGCCAGGGCGTCGGGCACGTCCCTCTCGGGAAGCACCAGATAGTCCACGCCCGCGCTAGCGCTTAAGCGTTTCGTACCGTCGGGCACCATGCGCAGCACCGTATTCACTCGCTCGGCGACGTAGGACAGCTCGTCACCGCTGGCCGGTCCGTCGATCTGCACGGCGCTAAGGCCGATGGTGTTGGCGATCTCGACGATGCGCTGGGGTAACTCGCTGCGAAAGACTCCCACCGAGAGCGCGCCCTGAGGAAGCCGCCGAACAATATCGTGGGCCGCGCTGACTGAGATCTGTCGAGGGGTTAAGGCGAAGTCAAAGCCCACCGCGCTGGCTCCGAGGCCGATGGAGAACAGCGCGTCCTCTTCGCAGGTCACTCCGGAGATCTTGATGAAAAGACCTTCACTCGTGAGCCGCATGCGATGTACGTTACTCACGGCGCGTCGCGACTAGTCGACCTCTTCGACGATCACGTCGGCGATCGGCGACTCCTCCAGCGCGCCCACGAGGGTCCGGTGCGCAAAGCCAAGTCCGACCACCCTCTCGCCCGACGGGTACCAACTGGTGACGCCTTGAGGACCGTCGGGGCCCTTGGACTTGAGGAGGCTGTCCAGGACTTGCGCGCTCGGACCCTCTACGTGCACCATGCGCCAGGGCACACTGGAACCTCGGGCGTCCAGGCGGCCCACGAGCTCCTGCCCGGTGAAGCATCCCTTGTCAAAGGAGATCGTCGACTTCACGAATCCGCGACCGAAGCTATGTGGAGTCAAGTGGGCCTGGAGCTCTTGAACTCCGGGCCAGCGCGCATCAATCTGTTCTTTGATCGAGACGAACGGTCCGGCGCTTGGCGAGATCACCTCCAACGTGCACTTGGTGCGAAGAAGGAATCGTTTCAACCGGGCCAGCGCGTCGTTGGCTTGAGCCGCGGGCACGACGAGGTCGTAGCCCTCGGGCACCATCGTCACAAAGCACGTTGAAACGACCACGCTGTCGGGGGCCAGCAGGAGGGCCCAGGTGCCGCCGTCAGTGATTCCCGCGAGGTCCTGACTAAGTTGGCCCTGCAGGAATGACGCCGCGTCCTCGCCGCGAGCCTCAATCGTGGCCCAGGCCAGTAGACCGGTGTCTGGATCACTTCCCGTCGTCGTCATCGACTAATACGATAGGTGCCTACGTGACGACCACGACCGCGACGGAGACGGAGACGCCATGAGTATGCAGACCGAACTCAGCACCATCACCTCCACCATGACGGAACTCTCCACTCGCATCACCACCCTGGTGGAGTCCGAAGGCGACGCCATGGAGCCCGACGTCTACGCCGAGCTCGTCGCCGCCGAGCGCACGGTGGGCGCGCTGTTACGCCGACTCAGCCGCGTCGCCGGTCGAATCGTTTAGTCCTCACCGTTAGTCTTCGACTATGGCTTCTGCGTGGCGGTGCGTGACTTCGCTCACCGTAGAGGAGCGACTCGACGTATTGAGTCTCCTGGACCGCACGGAAGTTCTGGTGGGCCGCGAAGCCATCGACGAAGGGCGCCGTCGCGCCGTAGTGCACGGTTGGCGAGCCCAACACTGGCTGTACTACGTCGAAGGCTCGTTGATCAAGTACGCCATGGCCACGGGCGACGAGCTCGCGACCGTCGAGATGTGCGGAGGGGACTACGAGGAAGAGTTGCTTTCGCATCTGCTGGCCGCGCACGAAGTCGTCGACTGGTGGACCCGCGGACCGCAGTCGTGCCAGTACGCGCGCGGCGACGTGATCCGGATGCTTCAACTTCTCCGAATTACCCTGCCCGTCCCGCTCGAGGCGGTTCCCGAGGGAGCCGTCCTTCGAAACTTTGAACCCCACCGCGACGAGGCGGCTTGGCTCGAACAGAACAACGCGGCGTTCGCCAATCACCCCGAACAGGGAGCCTGGCGCCAGCACGACTTGGACGAGCGCACCGAAGAGCCGTGGTTCGACCCCTCGGGCTTCCTGCTCTTAGAGATCGACGGACGGATCGCCGCGTCGTGTTGGACCAAGGTTCACGAACTTCATCCGGACCGCTTCGGTGAGATCTACGTCGTCTCCGTGCACCCCGATTTTCAACACCACCATCTCGGTCGCGTCATGGTGACCCAAGGCCTCAACATCCTCTATCGAAAGGGTGTGGCCGACGCCGTGCTCTTCGTCGATGAGTCCAACGAGCCAGCCAGGAAGCTCTACGACTCGCTGGGCTTTCATCTCGAGCGCGAGGATCGCCTGGTTCGCTTCATTCGCTCTTAGTGGCCGACGAGGGCGCCCACCCCGTAGGTGACGGCCGAGGCCACGGCCATAATGACCAGGGCGCGAAGGGCGGAGTACCACACCCCTCGCTTGGTGAAGCGCCCCACCCCACCGCCCACCAACAACGTGGCCACGCCCGCTACGCCAATCGACCACCACATGACGTTGCCCGTGGCCACGATGATCCACGGCAGGAGCGGAATGAAGGCGCCGACGGAGAAGAAGAGAAAGGACGAGGACGAGGCGATCCACGGCGAGCCCGTCGCCGAGGGGTCGACGCCTAGCTCTTCGCGGGTGTGAGTACGTAGCGCGAGATCGGGATTCTTCATGAGGTCGGTCGAGAGCCGCTCGGCCAGTTCATCGTCGACCCCTCGACTGACAAAGAGGTCACGCAGTTCCAGCCGCTCCCCTTCGGGCTCCGCGGCGAGAGCGATACGCTCTAAGTCGATTTCGTACTCGTAGAGTTCTTTCTGCGAACGCATGGAGAGGTACTCGCCGCTGCCCATCGAAAAGGCTCCCGCGACCAGTCCCGCCAGTCCCGCCAGTCGCACGATGTTGTGTCCCGGGTTGGCGCCCGCGAAGCCGAGAATCAACGAGACGTTGGTGACCAGTCCGTCGAGGAGACCGAAGAGCGCCGCTCGAAATCCCCCGTCACTGATCCGGCGGTGGTGCGGTGGCGCTTCCGTTTCACTCACCTTTGGGAGTTTACGTGGGCCGCGCTGCGCGCAGGGGCGTCGCGCGGCAAAAAGATAGTGTGTTCCGGGAGGTACAACATGGCCACGCAGGTGAACAGCTTCGAAGAACTCACGGCCCTAGTCGGCACTCACTTGGGGTACTCAGACTATCGAACGGTGACCCAGGAGCAGGTGAATCTCTTCGCCGACGCGACCGATGACCATCAATGGATCCACGTCGACCCCGAGCGCGCCGCCGCGGGCCCCTTTGGTCACACCATCGCCCACGGCTATT
This sequence comes from Acidimicrobiaceae bacterium, assembly GCA_025463285.1. Classification (GTDB taxonomy): domain Bacteria; phylum Actinomycetota; class Acidimicrobiia; order Acidimicrobiales; family RAAP-2; genus RAAP-2. The sequence continues at coordinate 94,097 of JAOBWI010000089.1, forward strand.
TCACCTTGTCTCTCATTCCGGGACTCTGCGCCGGTCTTTTGACGATGGAGGGTGTCACCATGGGCATCAACTACGGCTCCAACAAAGTTCGATTCATCTCGCCCGTACCCGTGGGATCCGAGATCCGTGCCGGCGCCACACTCGCCTCGGTGGAAGAAGTAGCGGGCGGCGTCCATACCGCCATGGACGTGACCGTAGAGATAAGGGGCTCAGAGAAGCCCGCGTGCGTCGCTCAGGTACTCTCTCGCCTTTATCGTTAACTCGTTGAGTAACACTCCCCTCCCCGAAGGCGACGAGAAAACCCAGCTCGTTCGCTCGATGTTTGACGCCATCGCGCCGCGCTATGAACTGGTTAACGGGCTGATGACCTTGGGCCTGGACACTCGATGGCGGCGCCGGGCGGTGGCCGACCTTCGCCTGGCGCGACACAGCGTGGTCTTAGACGTCGCTACCGGTACGGGTGACTTCGCGCGCGAGCTAGAGCGCCAACGTCACCGCGCCGTCGGCACTGACCTCAGCTACAACATGCTCCACCAGGCGCGTAACGTGCCCGAGCGCGTGCAGGCCGACGCCTCCACACTGCCGTTTCGCGGCGCTAGTTTTGACGGCGTCACCTGTGGCTACGCGTTGCGTAACTTCACCAATCTCCAAACCGCCTTCGACGAGATGGCCCGGGTCCTACGCCCGGGAGGGCGACTCTCTCTCTTAGAGGTCGCCGAGCCGAGCGGGGGTCTCTGGCGCGCGGGCTTTCGTCTCTGGTTTCGAAAAGTGGTTCCCCTTATCGGAGCCCTGCTCTCGGACCGCGACGCCTACCGCTATTTGCCGGCGTCCACGGCGTACCTGCCGACGGCGCGCGAGATTACGTCGATGTTGAATCGCGCCGGTTTCAGCTCGGTAAATAATCGCCGCGTCATGGGCGGACTCAGTCAGCAGTTTCTGGCCACCAGAACGTCGTGAAGTTCACTCGTCGCCGCCTCGAACCACTGCGCGCCGAGGTTCTGCGCACCCTCGGGGCTCGCGACGGCTGGCTGGTGGAAACCCCGGAGGTCCTGCGCGTGGGCTTTGGCCAACTGGCCGAACGGATCACTCTGGCGGGGGGCCTCGACACGACGACCGACGCCGTGGCCGCCCTCGCTCGCCACGAACTCACCGGCGATAGCGGACCGGCCGGTACCGGGGTCGTGGCCTATTCCACGCTGCCCTACGACCGCCTCGCTCCGGGCGAGATGCACCTAGCGCAGTTCTCTATCGCGCAACAGACCAACGGCGAGACCTGGATCACCGCCCTCAATGACTCTGGCGAATGGCGCGCCCTCTACGACGCGGTGTCTCCCGCGCTCCAAGAGACCCAGAGCCCGCGCTCGCTCACCTATCAACCCACGCCGGAAGAGTACGCGCACCACGTGGCCCTGGCGGTGGAGATCCTGCGACGCAAAGAGATCGACAAGGTCGTCCTAGCGCGCGCCGTGCTCGGGTCGGTCCCCGAGGTCATCGATGCGGCGGCCCTCGCTCAGCGCCTCAAGATTCGAGAGCCCATCTGCACGCTCTACAGCCTGCCGTTGGCCGACGGTCGCCGCTTCGTCGGGGCCAGCCCCGAGTTGCTGGTGCGCCGTACCGGTACGGAAATTCTCTGCCACCCCCTCGCCGGCACGATTACCTTGCCGCCCAACGTGGCGCCCGACGACTACCAGACGTGGTTGCTCGGCAGTACGAAGAACCTCCACGAGCACGGCGTGGTGGTCGACGAGATCGTGCGCAACCTGTCCCAGGTGTACGACGACATCACGGCTGACGCCGAACCGTCCATCGTGACCTTACGCACCGTGGCGCACCTGGGCACCTGGATCTCGGCCAGGTGTCGCCACCTCGACGAGGCCCCCGACGCACTCGAAGTACTTCGCCTGCTGCACCCGACGGCCGCCGTCGGTGGTATTCCGCAAGAGAGCGCGTACGAACTCATCCGACGACTCGAGGAACACGACCGCGGTAACTTCGCCGGTCCCCTCGGATGGATCGACGCGCAGGGTGACGGCGAGTGGTGGATTGCTTTGCGCGGTGTGCTCATCGCCGGGCGGGCGTTTGAAGCGTGGGCCGGGGCGGGCATCGTGAGCGAGTCCGATCCCATCGCCGAGCGCGAGGAGACCAAAGACAAACTCAACGTGGTCCTGTCGTCAGTCCTCGTCGATCGGGTCTAACGGCGTAGTCGCCGTACCTGGTTTTGAATGGCCCACTGGGTCACCAGACCGAGCGCTTCAACGACGATGGCCTTGGACATTTTGGACTCGCCGAGCTCTCGATCCTTAAAGGAAATGGGAACTTCTATGATGGACACGCCGTTACTGCGCGCGCGGTAGGTCATCTCGATCTGGAAGCCGTACCCGTCGGCCGTCACGGTTTGGTAGTCCATCTTTTCCAGGGCTGGACGGGAGTACACGCGATAGCCCGAGGTGGAGTCGGCGACCTTGAGGTTCAACACGATCTCGGCGTACAGATTTCCGCCGCGCGAGAGCAGTCGGCGCGAGCGAGCCCAGTTCGGAATGTGTCCGCCCTTGACGTAACGCGAACCGACCACCACGTCGTACTCTTCGGCGGCCGCCAACAGCGTTGGTAGGACGCGAGGGTCGTGAGAGAAATCGCTGTCGATTTCGACGAAGTGGTCGAAGTCGTGCTCGAGTCCCCAGGTGAATCCCGTGCGGTAGGCTCCGCCCAATCCGCCCTTGGCGCTGCGCTCGAGCACGGTCACTCCATCGAGTTCCGCGCCCACGGCCCGGGCCCGGGCCGCCGTACCGTCCGGACTGCCGTCGTCGACCACGAGCACGTGGCAGTAGGGCACCACCTCGCGCAAGGTGCGCAACATGAGTTCGATATTAGGAATTTCGTTGTACGTGGGAAGGACGACCAGCGTGCGCATCAGGAAATTCTAGGTCTGTCTGTCCTACACTTGGTCCGGCGTGTTGCTCCGCTACCCCCAGGGAGGTGCACGCCAGAGGAAGCCCTATGCCCGAGCCAGCCCCAACATCACGACTCGCGCTGCCGCGAGAACTTCGTCTGATACTGAGCCTCGGCTCGATCATCTTTGTTCTCGGTTACCTGGTGTTGCCGCAGTTCGGTCCGGCCCGCAACTCCGTTCATCTGCTCGCCACCGTTAATCCGGTCTTGGTCGCCATTGCCGTGCTGTTGGAGATCGGCGCGATCATCGCCTACATGGGACTCACGCGTACCGTGCTCTACCCCTACGCGCCAAGTCGCCTCATCACCCTGCGAGTCAACTTGGCCGGTCTCGCCATCAGCCACGTGGTGCCGGGAGGCACCGCCCCGGCCGGCGCCCTGTCCTATCGGATCTTTAACGAGCTCGGCGTACCGAAGGAGACTAACGCCTTCGGCCTGGCCGCCCAAGGCGCTGGCTCGGCCGTGGTACTGAACGTCATCTTCTGGTTGATCCTCGTGATCTCGATTCCCCTGAACGGCTTCGACCCGCTCTACGGCTTCGCCGCCCTGGCGGGAGTCTTTCTCATGATGGCGTTCTTCGGCACAATTCTGCTGATCACGAGGGGGCAGCGTCACGCCGACGCGTGGATACGGGCCATCGCGCGCCACGTGCCCTCCGTCAAGCCCGACGTGGTCTCCGCGCTGCTGCGCAAGGTGGCCGACCGCATCACCCTGCTGATCAACAATCGACGTACCCTCTGGTGGGCCTTCACCTGGGCCGCCCTTAACTGGTTACTCGACGCCGCGTGCCTATGGGTCTTTATTTGGAGTTTCGGTACGGTGATCTCGCCGATCGACTTACTGGTCGCTTACGGACTAGCCAACGTCTTGGCGGCCATTCCCATCACCCCGGCCGGTCTCGGAATCGTCGAGGGCGTCCTCATTCCCGCCCTGGTCGGTTTTGGGGTGCCCCACAGCCAGGCGATTCTCGCGGTGCTCGCCTACCGACTAGTGAACTTTTGGATTCCCATTCCCATCGGGGGCGCCTGCTACGCGAGTTTGCAGTGGCGACGTCCCTCGGAGATCACACCTGCGAAAGCGAGCGGGATCGATCCAGTGCCTGACGTTTGAATTCGGCCTGCGCCGAGAAGTTGTTAACCGGCTGCAAGCGTCGCCAACGGCGATCCGTGCCGAGCACCCACGTAAAGAGGTCGTCGCGCCAGGTAATCTCAAAGTCCTCCACAACGTCACTCTGGAGCGAGGGATCTTCGATCGGCACGAGAACCTCGACCCGTCGGTCCAAGTTTCTTTCCATCAAGTCCGCCGAGCCGATGTAGAGAGAAAAGTCGGGACCACCCTGCTCGCCGAAGACGAAGATTCGCGAGTGTTCGAGGAACTCGCCCACCAACGAGTGCACGGTGATGTTCTCCGACAATCCCGGAACGCCGGGTCGAAGGCTGCAGAGTGTTCGCACCACCAGTCGAATCTCCACTCCGGCGATACTGGCGTCGTAGAGGGCGTCGATGATGACGGGGTCGGTTAAACCATTGACCTTGATGGCGATCTTGCCGAGCGGACCACGATCGCGCTGCGCGTTGATCAACTCCACCACTCGTGGCCGGGTGGAGAGGGGGCTCACGATGAGCTTCTCGTAGTTGCCAATACGAGAAAAACCGGTGAGAAAGTTAAAGAGTTCGCCCACGTCGTGCGTGATGGCCGGGTCGCAGGTCAACAAGCCCAAGTCCTCGTAGGAACGAGCGGTCTGACCGTTGTAGTTGCCGGTGCCGATGTGAACGTAGCGCACGGTCGTCTCCCCCTCAGAACGCAACACCAAGGTGATCTTGCAATGCGTTTTCAGCCCGACAATGCCGTAGACCACGTGCACGCCCGCGTCTTCGAGGGCCTTCGCCCACTCAATGTTGGCCGCCTCGTCGAAGCGAGCTTTTAGCTCCACCAGCGCGACCACTTGCTTTCCCCGCTCGGACGCGCGAACTAACGAAGCCACGATGGGCGAGTCGCCCGAGGTCCGATACAACGCTTGTTTGATGCCGACTACTTTCCCGTCCAGCGCGGCTTGCGCGGTAAAGGACTCCACGGAGTCCGTAAACGAGTCGTAGGGGTGGTGCAAGAGAATGTCGCCCTCTCGGATCGCGGCAAAGACGTCGCCCACGTGCTCACCGTCGAGAAGTCGCTTGGGGGTGAGCGGCGACCAACTCTCGCCCTTCAGATCGGGCCGATCGAGACGATAGAGGGACCACAGGTCGCTCAGGCCGAGCAGGGTGTCGGTGACGTACACGTTGGCGGGATCCAGGTCCAACTGATCAATGAGCAACTTCAAGAACTCTTCGGACATGTCTCGCTGAATCTCAACGCGCAGCGCTTGGCCGAATCGTTGGCGGCGAAGTTCGACCTCGAGGGCGACTAAGAGATCGTCGGCTTCGTCTTCTTCCAGGGTGAGGTCCGCGTTGCGCGTCACTCGGAAGAGGTCGGCTTGTCCGATCGTCATGCCGGGGAAGAGCTTGTCCAGATGGGCAATGATGAGATCCTCCAAGAGGCACCACTGATCTCGACCGGCCTCTAAGAATCGCGGTAACGAGTTCGGCACCTTGACGCGGGCGTTGCGCTCGTCCTCGGTCGCCTCGTCCCGCACGCTGACCGCAATGTTGAGTGACAGGTTGGAGATCATCGGGAAGGGGTGTCCGGGGTCGACGGCGAGCGGCGTGAGCACCGGGTAGACGTTCTCGTCGAAGTACTTGGCCAGTCGATCCTTGGCCTCCAGGTCGAGATCCTGGTAGTCCACAATCGATATTCCCGCCACCGCCAGTTCGGGGATGATCGAGTCGATCATGAGTCGATCCTGACGTTCAATGAGCTCCAACACTCGCTCGCGGATCGCCGCCAGCTGTTGACGAGGCCGAACGCCGTCAATGGAAGGCGTCTGCACTCCGGCGGCCACCTTGTCCTCCAAGCTGACGACGCGAACCTGGAAAAACTCATCGATCATGTCAGCGAAGATCGCGACGAACTTACAGCGCTCCAAGATCGGAAGTTTGTGGTCGTCGCCCAAGTCGAGCAGGCGAGCGCCAAACTCGAGGCGCGACAGTTCGCGGCTCGAGAACCTTTCGGGTCCAAAGGACGAAAGATCAGTATCCACGGCGCGAGGTTCCCTTGGTCGATGAGTTGTCACCATCGTAGGACTACTCTTGAAACGTGGCGCGACGAGTAAGCAACAAGTCCCCCCAAATAAAGCCACCGCCGGCGCCAACCCCCCGCAATTTCCGCTTCACCGAACTGGCGTTGATGGCCATCGCCTGGATTATTACCTCCGGGTTTTACGCTCTCGCGTCCCTCGGCGCCCAAGGCACCATGCCCGCGCGCTTCGGCTACTTTCTCGCCGGCATGGTGCTCGTCTCTCTCTTGATGCACTTCGCCGTCGTGCGCTACGCCCCGAGTTCCTCCCAGATTCTCTTGCCGATCGCCACGCTGCTGAATGGGATCGGGTACGTAGAGATCGCTCGGTGGGATCCCACTCTGGCTCGCGGCCAGTCTCTGTGGTTCCTGGTCAGTGCCGTCTGCCTTGGCCTGACGCTGAAATTCGTTCGCCACATGCGCGACCTTGATCGCTATCGCTACCTCACCTTGGTGGTGGCGATTGCTCTCTTGGTCGCGCCCTTGATTCCTCACGTCGGCGAACAGATCAACGGTGCTCGGCTGTGGATCCCCGTCGGTCCTTTTGCCTTTCAGCCCGTAGAGTTCGCCAAGATCCTGCTGATCTTTTTCTTTGCCTCGTACTTCGCCGCCAATCGCGACCTGCTCTCCATCCCGACCCAGCGCGTCGGCGGACGTAACTTCGTCCCCCCCAAGGTATTAGTCCCTATTCTCGTGGCCTGGGGACTATCGATCTTGATTCTGGGCGCTGAGAACGATCTCGGCTTCGCGATCCTGATCTTCGCGCTCTTCATTGCCCTTCTCTGGGTTACCACTGGTCTCAAGTCCTACGTGATGTTGGGACTGGGTCTGTTAGTCGGCGGAGCCTTCATCGTCGACCGTCTCTTCAATCAAGTCCAGGGACGCGTCACGCAGTGGCTGAATCCCTGGCCGGCCCTACTCGACCCGAACGCGTCGCACCAGCTCGCCTACGGCTGGTTCTCCATCGCTGCGGGCGGGGTGACCGGAACCGGTCTCGGCCTCGGTCAGTCGGGCAATATTCCTTTCATCACCTCGGACATGATCTTCGCCGCGGTGGCCGAAGAGCTGGGCTTCCTCGGCGTCATCCTCGTACTCTGTCTTTTCGCCGCCTTTGTCGGTGAGGGGTTCCGTATCGCCCAGCGCGCCACCTCCGACTTCGTGCGCATCACGGGGACGGGACTGGCGGCCTTGATTGGTTTTCAAGCGTTCTTTATCATGGCGGGCGTTTTGCGCCTCCTCCCCTTCACCGGCATTACCTTGCCCTTCATGGCCTACGGCGCCAACTCACTCATCGCCAACTACGTGGTCGTCGCCATCTTGTTACGAATATCGGACGAGGGCAACCAGGAACGCCACGGCGGCGAAGTCGTGTTCGTGCAGCTGGCTCACTCGAAACCCTAAGGAGTCAGCGCGGCGAACTCGAGTTAGCCGTCCTCACGCGTAGTACTTCTCTAAGACCTCTTCGGAGCA